>NZ_JBBBVQ010000004.1:0-289532 GCF_037199735.1 Oryzifoliimicrobium ureilyticum
CAACGATGCCGCGGCTGACGACGAAGAGCGCAGCGATCAGCGCCAGCACAAAGACGGTGCCGAGCACCGACAGCGTGTAAAGGATCGTGTTGTTCGTGTTGTCGGTCAGTGCGTCGCTCTGAATCTGCACATTCTTGATGGAGTCATCAAGCCAGGCGCGGACCTCGACGATCTCGCCTTTGATCTTCTTATCAGCGGTGCGAAGCAAAGCCTTCGCCTTGTCGTTGTCATTGACCGCTCCGGCTTTGACAGCCTCGTCGATGATCGCCACCGTATCCTTCAGATGAACAACCAACGGATCAATGGACGCCGAACGGGCTTGCGCATGAGCCTTCGCTGACTCAAGAAACTCAAAGAGATCCTTCTTGTTCTTTTCGTAATCTGCCACGATCTCGGGCATATCCGAACTGGCGTCATCATAGACCAGGGTTTGATAGGCGTTATAGCTGATCGCAGCCAATCTTTGAGTGGCGCGCGCCACGGCAATAGATGCGACATCATCTTCCGCCAGAAGATCCGAGTAGGCATCATCAGCGGCCTTGTAATTCTTTGCCATCAGGACGACGCCAGCAATGCCAACGACGCATAGCGGTATGATGACAGCCAGAATTTTGCTGCGAATCCGAATATTGTCTAAGAACGTCATACAAGACCTCGGCTGCCGGGGATTGCTTAAGATCGTAACGCGACCCGTTGATCTGAAAGTTCAATCAAGGAGACTGTCGCTCGATCTTTCTCTACACAAAGAAACTGACAAAATCGTAAATCCGTTGTTTGTCGGTTCGGTTGACAGACCTGTCGAGCCAGGTGAAGCAAGCGTTTGAGCGTGGTTTCGGGTGTCTCATGCGCCACACGGGCGAGGGTCACGTCCGCAGAAGAGTGCAGCGAGCAAACCGCTCCCTTGGGCATGCTGCTCGGCGAGAGGCATGGTCTGGATGGGCCTTCACAGGACTTTGCTGACGGGGACGGCAACGGCAATCAGGTGCCCGCAAGCGCCTCGGTCAGCCGATCTCCCTGGCGAGGCTGGCGAAGATGTCTTCCAGCAGTTCGACCATCGGGCGCGCGCCTTTTTCCTGGTTGAAGAGATCGCCGGCAAGTCGCATGGCGCCGACAGAGAGCATTGCCACGGCGCGCAGGGCCATCGCCCGTTCGGGCTGAGGCCACCGCTCTTTCAGCGCTTCCAGGATTTCGCCTTCCTGCTGCACATAGAATGCCTGCTTGCGCGCCTGCACACTTGCGCTTGTGCGCATCAGCCGGTCGAGCTCTATCATATTGTCCGATGGGAAGGCCTTGCAGACGGAAATCAGCGCATTGCGCACCGTCTCGAGAGGCGTCGAGCCCGCAGAGGCTTTGCGAACCGCATCTGTCAGCATCTCGCCGATCGCGCCATGCAGCGATAGCAATATCTCGTCCTTGGACGTGAAGTAATAAAAGAAGGTTCTGCGCGAAATGCCGGCTGCGGCCGCAATGTCGTCCAGCGTCGTCTGATCGAAGCCGTTCTTCAAGAACAGGGCGATCCCCTTTTCCGTAATGCGCTTCTTGGTCTCGCGTTTCTTACGCTCGCGCAGGCCGCCGCCTGAATTGCCGTTGATACCCGAACTGTCCAAGACGGCCTCTTGTAAAATTACACTGGATGTAATATTTATTTTACACCAAGTGTGAAATTTATGAAAGCGATAGATCATGGCAAAGTGGACCGCCGCCGATATTCCCGATCAGCATGGGCGAACTGCAATCGTCACCGGAACTGGTGGCTTGGGGTTTGAGACGGCGCTTGCCCTTGCCCGCGCAGGATGTGACGTGACGCTGGCCGGCCGCAGCGCGGAAAAGGGCGCGTCGGCGGTATCTCAGATCAAGCAGGCGGTTGCCGGCGCAAACATTCGGTTCGGGATGCTGGATCTTGCCGATCTCTCCTCGGTTGCTTCGTTCGCACGCCAGATGGAAGAGGAGAAAGGCAGCCTCGATCTTCTGGTGAACAATGCCGGCGTCATGCTGCCGCCCGAGCGACAGGAAACCAAGGATGGCTTCGAACTGCAACTGGGCACGAACTATCTTGGTCACTTCGCCCTGACTGCTCGGCTGAAGCCGCTTCTTTCCAAAGGTCGCGATGCGCGCGTTGTCATGCTTTCCAGCCTTGCTGCAAATCGTGGCCGCATCCATTTCGACGATATCAATGCTGAAGCGAGCTATCGCCCGATGGGGGGCTACAGCCAGTCGAAGCTCGCCTGCCTGATGTTCGGCCTCGAACTGGACAGCCGCAGCCGGGCGGCCGGCTGGGGATTTTCCGCCATGGCCGCTCACCCCGGCATCGCGCGGACCGACCTCGTACACAATACGATGGGCGCAAGAAGCGCGGCGGGCCTTGCGCGAACCTTTTTATGGTTCCTGCTTCAGCCCGTAGCGCTCGGCGCGCTGCCTCAGCTTTATGCCGCAACCGCGATAGAGGCCGAGCCAGGCGGCTATTACGGCCCCGACCGGCTTTTCGAAACCCGCGGGCACCCGCACCCCGCCCACATCCCCCCACAGGCCCTCGACCCTGACGCCAGACGCAGGCTATGGGAAATCTCTGAACGCATGACGGGCCTGAGCTTCGCGTGAGGGTGTCCGCGGATGTGTGGTCTGTGCGAGAAATCGCGCGTGCTGCAACATGCTGCATTCGGCTGTCGGCCCGAAGCAGACATTACGGAATGGGGCTGGACTTGTGAGGTAGCTTCGGAAATGGGCCGTTCCTCTAAAGACCAGATGCACTCGAAATCAGACTGCTAATTCGCTAATTACCACAGGCTGCTAAAGCATCCTTCGGCCAGGTGCGGAGCGCTTAATATATCAGTTCGCCCATTCGATGCGTATATTCTTCAAGTCCAGTTGCGCAGTGCCGCCACCGAGGGCGAACCCGCCAAACGTGTCTTGGAATTCGAGATAGAAGGGCGACATGTCTGGATAGGCCTGCATGGGGAAGCATCGTTCCGCCCAAGTGCGCGTCGAACTCGGCGAACCGTTCGAGATCGGCGGCTCCCTCAGCGTCAGAATAGATCGGGACATATCCGCTCTGGGCGTTCTCGTCTGCATCGTCACTGGGCTTGCGTCCGACATTCGGGTCGCCTTCGCGGATGCTGACGCGGATCGGGAACACATAGTTCATAGCCTCGATGGCCGACAGCGTCGCCCATCCGGAGGGAGGCTGCTCGGAGGCCATCAACTCTTGGAGCGCAAACGCGCCGGGCGCATTCCCGCTTGGGCGCGGTCTATGAAGGGCGCTCGATGGTAGGTTGTATCGACCAAAGTACTCCAACGGAGACTTTCGCAACCAGCCTGGTGTACTGCTTTTTCCGTCGATCATCGGGGGCAACCCGAGTGGTCCCTTGAAATGCTCCTCAGTCAGCCAGAAAAGGGTAAAGTGAACACCCAAGCACTCCATATCGAAGCGCTTCGGATCGTTCGTGCCCATAGAAGGGAAAGACAAGCTAGATGCCGCCGCGGGCTTCAGCTCGCTCTCCTCAAACATCTCATCCACGAACAAACTGATAGCTACGAATTCATCGCCTTGCGTCCGGTAGAGCTCCGGCAGCCTCAGTGTAAATGCGTGCCGCAGAGGGGTGCCGTACACCGGGCTGATCGGCCAAAGCGCAGCGCTGATGCTGGGCGGACGTCCAAAGCACCAGCCGTCCGCAGGACGAGTCTCTAATTTTACCGGTGCTGAGAGTTCAAGATCAAACGCAAGCTTCACTGCCGCCAACTCCCGCATCTCCTGTCGCACTCCTATTTTACGTGTCCCGCTGGCGAGATGAAGATAGGTCGTTCGGCCATAATGGCGAGCTTGGCCGGAAAGACCGCTCTTAAACTTTTCGGGCCGAACCGCAGCGTTCACGGAGCGCAGAAGCTATCCGTCATCAACGCTTCGACGAATGTCTTCTATTGGTGCAAAGATGCCGTCACGGAAGCCCATCATTTGACGTTGAGGCGGTGGATCGCCTTGTGGACGCTTCGGCCCGTTATTCTGCGGCCGCAAGCTCCCTTACCCAGTCATGCCAGTAAGCGGCGATAGCTGACGTTTGCTTCACGATACGATCACGGGAAGCCTGTGCTCTCCATAGGTCGAGCCGATAGGTATCAATGGGCGTATCAGTCACATTGGTGTCGAGGTCATTGGCCCTCTGCATCGCCCGGCCTTGGTATCGCGCCCGATAGGATCCGAGTGGCAGTGCCATGTCGACGCCGTGATCAGCCGCCCATTCCACCAGAGTAATTTTGCCTTTCTTCGCCTGAAAGGAAACCTCCACAATCTCTTCCCAGCTTTCATCGATGCCGGGCTCGGTACCGAACAGATATATGCTGAAGCCGACCATGCCGGTGTGCAGACCAGTTGTCAGAAACAAGATTTGTGGCGTCTGCGCACCGCAGAGGCCGTTGCTCTGTCCCCGAAAGCAATTCTCGACGGATCCGTCAAATGATCCATCCAGTTCGATATAGGCCTGGCTGTACTGTACCTCTACATTCCCCTCAAAAAGTGCGATCATGGTTTCTGTCCATCTATTGCTCTAGTGATCGTGCTGATGCGCATCTCCCAAGATGGATCATTGCATTGATACCACTCATGGACAATTCGGGATGCCAGAGGACAGATCGATGTATCATCGCTTCATGGCTTGAACCGTTTTGCCTTAGGGACGCCTCTCGTTGAAAAAAACTCGTCGCCAATCAGACTGTCACGCCGAGCCAACCCTGCATCGCTTCGACCTCACCCCTCCCGATGTCGATAGATGTCTTTCTCAGCTGCACGCGGCTTTCTCCCGTTATAGCCCGCAATGGGATTGGTGCCGCCAGTGCTTCACGGTAGAAGACGAGGCACGAACACGAAGTGCGGGCGATCCGCGTCGCGCCACTTTGGAAAGCTTCGGGCACATTTATTTCGAGCATCCGAACTGCTCCGGCGGCCGCGACACGTTCCTGCATTGGCTGCCCCGGGGGCTGGAACTAACATTTCTGAACTTTGACCAGGACTACTTTCCAATGGAAGGCGCTATGCGACTTGGGCTGTGGCGCTGGCCGAGAGAGGAACAGGATGCACTGCGCAGCTTGTTCTGCAGGGTTGCGATGCTTTGGTTCAACGGCGGCGATCCCGTGCCGCTCCAGCTTGTGACGCGCAAGTCGAGTATGGACATGGAGAACCTCGTGTCCGTGCGTATCGTCAAAGCGCTCCTCATGCTTAGGATCAATCCTTTTGAGCTGTTTGCGTGGCTGGGACGGGCGAATTCACCCCGAGCGCGGGGTGTTCTGGTTGGACTGACGGCCCATGAGCATCTCATCGACGAAGTTGTCTATTATGTCCTCAACGATACCAGCGACGAACCATTGCTGAACGAGGGAGTTCGAGCCTTAGATCGTCTCGCTCTAGACGCTCTTCAGCGAATCGCCACCGATGAGCGGCTGATATGCCTGTGGGATTGGGCTAACCGAGAAGATCGGCTGTTGGCCCGCACTATCGAGAATACGGAGCCCTTGCGAATGCAACGCGCCTTGCGCCTGTTAGCGACGGAACGCCAGAAGTATCGCTTGATCGTCCAAGCTGCTGTCATTTGAGCCGCCACTGGCATAGCACCGCCTAATAAAAATATATGTGCGATATCTTCGAATGCGTGACGGGTGTCGCAAAATCGATTGACTTTTGTGTCGTAGGATATGTCATCGACGGCAGCCAGGCCGGGATCGATCCCGGCCATGTTGACTGTCTTCTGGCTTTGGGCAACGCCGCTGGCTGCGAACAAGCTTCCTCGCGCCCAAAGCCTCGGCAATCGGCCTGCTCGCCTTCAGGCAGCCTGTTCCAGAACCGCACGAACCTTGGCTTCGGCGGCGGCGATTGCAGCCTTGGCCGCCTCGGGCCCGAAGACCGTTCCTTCGACGCGAACGATTTCGACATCGGTGAGGCCGATGAAGCCGAGGAGATGGCGCAAATAGGTTGTCTGGAAATCAAAGGGTGCCCAGTCGCCCTCGGAGAAGACACCGCCTGCTGCAGTGACGAGATAGACCTTCTTGCCGCTCAGCAATCCCTTCGGCCGACCGGCTTCGTCATAACCAAAGGTCACTCCCGGCCAGGTGATGTGATCGAACCAGGCTTTGAGCTGCGACGGCAGGCCGAAATTGATCATGCCCGAACCAAGAACGATCACGTCAGCGGCCGTCACCTCGTCGACGAGCGCCTGCGCAAACCCGACCGCGGCATCCTGCTCGGGGGTGCGTGCTTTGGCCGCCAGGCCGCGGCCCTGGATATAGGCCTGGCCGATATGCGGGGGTGGATTGGCCGCCAGATCGCGGGTTGAAAGGGTCGCGCCCAACACGGCCTTCAGGCCTTCGGCGATCTCGGTCGCAAAACGGGTGGACAGGCCTTCAGGGCCGCGCGGACTTGACGTCACGAGGAGGATGTTGGTCATAATTGCTCCGATATGAATGGGTGGTAAATTTTGGTTACCAGCACTATTAAGGTGACCACTGTCGACCACGCAAGAAGGCACTCCGATGACACTCAGTATCACTGATTTTCCCACCCCGACCCAAGGTGACGACTGCCGGATGGTTCGGGAAATACTTGATCTCGTCGGCGACAAATGGACGCTTTACATCATCGCGACGCTCAAGGACGGGCCGGTTCGGTTCAACGAATTGCGGCGGCGGATCGATGGGATCTCGCAGCGGATGCTCACGATCAATCTGCGCGGATTGGAACGTGATGGATTGGTGAAACGAACATTGTTTCCCACTATTCCGCCGCGCGTGGATTATGAGTTGACGGAGGTCGGGCTGACGCTTCTTGCCCCGGTGATGTCCCTTGTCCGGTGGGCGGATAGCAATCGAAAGAACATTCAGGATGCTCGCGTTCAGTTCGATGCACGCTGATAAGGTTGTCTTGCCGCCGCGTTGAAATAAGCAGGGGCGGGGACATTCGATCCCTCCAAATGCATCAGCCTCAAAACCGCACGCAACAAACTGTCGGCGCACGGATCGTGCCTGCGGTTTTTTGCTTCATGGAGGGCCTGCTGCTTACTTGACTTCCATACCGGGCTTGATCAGTTTGCCACCCGCGTTAGCGGAGGCTTCAGTGGTTCGGACGGACAATGAAGGAATGACGACCGATGCGGTAAAGGCGGTTAGCCTCAAGAAGGTTGCGATTTCCTTCGGCATTGGCCAGCGCGATCAATATGATGCGGTTTCCGACATCGATCTCGACATTGGAGAGCAAGAGTTTGTCGCCATCGTTGGTCCGACGGGCTGCGGGAAGTCGACCTTGCTGAATGTTGCCGCGGGCCTGCTGCGGCCTTATGCCGGCTCTGTCGAGGTTTTTGGTACAGAGCTGACAGGCATCAATCGCCGGGCGGGCTACCTTTTCCAGCAAGATGCTCTGATGCCATGGAAAACCGCGATCGAGAATGTTGCGCTTGGCCTGGAAGTGGCGGGAATGGGCAAGCGAGATGCCGCCGATGCTGCAAGACAAGCTCTGGCGCGTGTTGGCCTGGCTGCATTTGCCGATCGATATCCGCTCAAGCTATCCGGCGGCCAGCGCAAACGCGTCGGCCTTGCGCAAGTCCTCATCCGGAACCCGCAGCTTCTTTTGATGGATGAACCGTTTGGCCCCCTGGATGCGCAGACGCGCCTCTTGATGGGCGATCTCCTCCTGACGCTGTGGTCTCAGAATAAAAAGGCGGTGATGTTTGTCACGCACGATCTTGATGAGGCGATTGCGCTTGCCGACCGCATCATCCTCATGTCGGCCGGGCCACGCTCGAAGATTATCGGCGAGTTCAATGTTCCTCTGACACGTCCCCGTGACATTGGTGAGATACGTCACAACCCGGACTTCATCGCGCTCCACCGTCAAATCTGGCATGCGCTCAAAGGAGAGGTGATGAAAGCCTATGACGATATGCCAAAGGTCACGCCATGAGACGCGCTCAGATTTTGACCCTTCAAACTGCCGTCGCGGCCATCGGTCTTTTGTTGTGGCACCTTGCGTCCAGCACTCACGTATTTGGAAATCCAAAGATCGTCGCCTTCTTCTTTGCCAATCCTCTCGCGGTCGGACAAAAGATTGTCCAGTGGTTTGCCAGCGGGACGATCTGGTATCACTTATGGATTACCTTGACGGAAGCGCTTCTTGCGTTCGTGTTCGGCGCGCTCGGGGGCGTCTTGTTCGGCTTCTGGTTCGCACGCAAACCGCTCGTCGCGGCGGTGTTCGATCCCTATGTTAAAGCGGCCAACGCCCTGCCGCGTGTCGTCCTGGCGCCTATTTTCGCGTTGTGGTTCGGGCTTGGAATCTGGTCCAAGGTTGCGCTCGGGTTCACCCTGGTCTTCTTCATCGTCTTCTTCAATGTCTATCAGGGCGTGAAGGAAGTCAGCCAGACGATCCTGTCAAATGCGCGCATGCTTGGGATGAGCGAGCGGCAGTTGCTGCGCCATGTCTATCTCCCCTCTGCTCTCTCCTGGGTGTTTTCAAGCCTGCATACCTCCGTCGGATTTGCGGTCGTCGGGGCCGTTGTCGGCGAATATCTCGGATCGGCGGCAGGGCTCGGCTACCTCATTCAGCAGGCTGAAGGTGTCTTCGACGTGACGGGGGTTTTCGCTGGAATGTTCGTTTTGATGGCATTCGTGCTCATCGTCGATTGGCTTGTGACGTTGGTGGAGCAGCATTTGCTGTCCTGGCGCAAAGCATAGAGGTTTGAGGATAACCATGGGAAGGAGCAGATCATGAAACGCAGGACGTTCGTGGCGGGTGCCGCCGCTTTGGCGGCCGGATCGGCGCTTGCAGCTTTGGCACCTGCAAGAGCTGCCGACGGCAAGATCGAGAAACCCGATCTCATTATTGGGGTGGGGGGTAAGCCACTGCTCTATTATCTGCCGCTGACGATCGCCGAGCAGAAGGGCTTCTTCAAAGAAGAAGGGCTCAACGTGACGATCAACGACTTTGCAGGCGGAGCCAAATCGCTCCAGGCGTTGATCGGCGGTTCTGTCGATATCGTGGCGGGCGCTTACGAACATACGATCCGCATGCAAAACAAGGGGCAGAACATTATTGCTGTCTGTGGTCTCGGACGGTTTCCAGGGATTGTCGTTGCGGTTCGCAAAAGCCTGGCCGACGACATAAAGTCGGTCAAGGATCTCAAAGGGCGGAAGATGGGCGTGACCGCGCCAGGCTCATCGACGGCATTGATGCTGCAATATGCGTTGAAAAAGAATGGCCTTGCCATCGATGATGCTGCCTTGATTGGCATTGGCAGTGGCTCCAGTGCGGTCGCAGCGATCAAAAACGGAGAGGTCGATGGGCTTTCGCACGTCGACCCGGTGATTGCGCAATTGGAAAGCGACGGGGAGATCAAGGTCCTCATCGATACACGGACCGAAAAAGGCACACGGGACGTGTTTGGCGGGCCTAACCCGGCTGCCACTGTATACCTGCCACACGATTTTGCGCAGACGAATCCCGTTACCACCCAAAAGGTGGTGAACGCGTTCATGAAGGCGTTGGACTTCATTCATTCCGCCAAGCCGGAAGACATCGCAGCAACGGTGCCTGCGGAGTATCTCCTCGGAGACAAGCAACTTTACATGCGGGCCTTCGAGGCTTCCCGCGAGATGTATTCGCCGGACGGCATGATCACGAAGGAAGGCTATGACTCCATGATGAGCGTCTTGAAGGGACTCGATCCGGAGCTTGCGAATGCAGATGTGGCGTTCGATAAAACCTTCGATCCAACCTTTGTGAAGGCTGCAAAGCGTTAGGATGGCGATTGGCCGAGCGTTTGCATTGCCGGAACGACCGTTATCGACTGGCGATCCTTGAACCCTATGCCTGATGTCCGTTCGTTCGGGCTTTCGGTGCACGACAATTGAACTTTGCTTCAAAGACCGGCGGGCTGCTCCGTCAAACCCGCCGCTCGCACCGCCTCCACAAGCGCCCTTGACCGGCATAGCTGCCGGTCAGCCATCGGTCGGCAAAGCCGGGGGCCTCCATCATAAAATCGGAAACTCCGGTCGATAGATGCGATTTACAATCGCGTCGCGCCTTTCATTCGCGCCCACAAGCGCGCCCGCCAAGACAAGCGTGAAAGAGGTGTCGGTTCGAACTGACACAGCAGCCTCTCAGCAAGACGGCTATCTTGTTTCGATGACAGTTGCTGGCGAACCCGGCATGCTTGCCCGTTCCAGGCGTCGTCATCACGCGGATCGGCGATCATCGCCTTCTTATGACCGGCCCGGGCGAACGTTCCTATCCCCTTATGACTGGCTCGCCGTGGAAGCGACGTTGCGAGGGTTTCGACACGCCGAACCCTATCTCCATCATGAAGCGGGGCTCCCGTTTGGCGAGGGTTCCCATGTGAAAGCCGAAGGGATCCTCGACGAAGCCCGTCCCGGCTGCCCCGGTTACGGTGATGGCCTGGTCTTTGCCGTAAAAGGCCAGCACCTCCTCTGCAGGGTGCCCAACGACGAGCGTCAGCTGATGCTTGAGGCGCCGTCGCTTGTGGCTACCGCGCACATAGACATGAGGCCCGGCATCGGAACCGACATCGTTCAGATAAAAGAAAAATTTCAGCATCCGCCAATCGTCCAGGTCGAAATGAAACTTGAAAGATGCCCGGCTCAGATCGGCATCGGTCGCCGTCATGGTGGGAAAGCTCCACCATGTGCGTGTGGTGATCAGTTTCGCCTCGCCACCCAGATAATGGCGAGCGATTGCGGGAAGGAGGGGATCTTGCTGAACGGCGACTGCCGCTTTGCAATTGAGGACGCGCTCGAAATGATGGCCACTGATGATGGAGCGGTTGAACCGCTTTTCCGCATCCGCGTGCTCGGAGGCCAAGAACTCGTTGCGCCTGTCGAAGTTGCCGAAGCAGGGCGTTTCATATCCGAATTTCAGGATTTCCTTATGGATCTCCGGTGGCAGATTAAGGCCTGTAAATATACCGTGGGTTCTCAGTTCATCCGCGGCTTGACGGGGATTGATATTACCGAACATGGATCCGGACGCCAGCGGCGCTTCGCTCACCTTCCTGGCTGTCCACCAGTGTGCCCGGCGACCGGGCATTGTGCGCGCAAGCACGAACATCGGCAGCCAGGCCGGATTTTCGCGAAGATCGGTAAGATAGGTTGGAACGCGAGCCGCCATACGGCGCAACGTTCCACCGCTACGGGCGATGCTTTCGAGATCTTCGGACGGTTTCGCAGGCATGAGGGTCATCCTTCACGATTATTCCCCCCTAAGTTGTACATTACGCGAAAGTAGACTTATCGGCAACGGTGAATTCAGCAATTTTCGTTCGTTTTCAGATATTTATATGCACCTATAAAGTGTCACCAAAAATCGCTAAACCTCCGGTTCAGTGCGCCTTCACCGGTGCCATAGCTGCCCCGATGCGACGCGTTTGCCGTGCAGCATGGATGAGCGTGCAAGAGCGTAGCGCACAGGGATGACCCAGTTAAAAGAATGCTTCTGTCGCTGCTGAGAAGCGTTGAGCGTATCATCGGCAGGCGACTGAAGCCCTTGATGTCGGTTCGGATCCTTTGAATGGAATATCGCGGCCAGGCGCCCCGACAGGATAACGACGCCGCGGTCACTTAGCCGTCCAACCCGGCTTGGCGGTAACCGAGCCCACGCGTGGAAGACCGCTTTCCCGGTGGTTGACAGCTCTCTATCTTAGAAACGATTGGAGCGGCTGGCACCAAAGGCAATCTAAATCTGCTTCGAGGAGATCAGTCTGTCGCAGGCCGCTAGAGACGATACGTCCCCGGATGGCTGACGGCAGTTTGCTGTCGGATCGGAGCCGAATTGCGTTTCCGCGCGGCCAATCGACACAGAGAGTACCAGGACGAGAATGACCAGCACGATGACGACTAAATCCGCTTTACCCGACTGCCGTGCGGCCGCACGCCGCTTGGACAGCACATAGAGCCCATAAAGCAGCAATCCGAATAGCAGGATCTCGCCCAGCGGTCCGCCCCAGTTCCCCTCGGCTGCGGCGCGGGCCCATCGGCCGACATTCAGCACGACCACAACGATAGGGGCGATGAGGAACAATAGATTTCGTTTCAACACTGCCTCTCAGCTCCGCCTAAGACGGGGTAGGGATCGAGTGAATCCGGCCATGTTTCGCAACGTCGACCATGGAGCCCGCAAATACCGTGATTTGGTCTTCCGTCAAGTGCAATGGCCGGAGAGCCGTTTCAAGCATTCCGATCATCTCGAACAAGATGACTAGCTGGGCTCTATCATCCATGGCCTAACTCCGGTGCGCGGCGGCAAGAGAAAGGGTCGTCGCTTCTTCCAGCATGTCGATCTCGCTTGACGCGTCTTCTGGATGCCCGAACCTATGCTCGGATCTAGGAAATCTACGGGCGCCGCCTCCGATCTGAAGAAGTACTTCAACCTCACCATGCCGCCGAACAAGATCATTCGCTAGGTCCGACATTTCCCATCTTCCACGCCATGAACACCGGGAGAGCGAAGGTACCACCCATTCCTAGGCTCATCTATAGGTGGAATATGACCATGACGGCGAGGCATCCAAGGTTATCTTAGCGACCATCACTTGATGTCAGGGGGTTGGGTAGCAACGGAACAAAGGACCGACACAAGAAGCTTTCTCGGACCGAAGGGCCGTTACACGACTTGTACACGACTTGGGAATGTTAACCTGGGGGCTGCATTAGCTCGATGGTGATACCATCCGGGCCGGAGATGTACGCAACCATTGTTCCGGATCGGGGCCCGGCTGGTATTGGTTGCGGCGACCCCTTCACTGCCCACCCCGCCGTCTCAACCCGCGCGATCGCCTTGCGGATATCCGCAACCGTGATGGCGATGTGGGCAGCGCCGATCGCACCTGCGCTACGAGGCGTCTGACCCAGCGTAGGGCCCGTCGAATATTCAAGAAGCTCAATAGGGTAGCCGTTTGGAGCAGTCACCAGCGCCATTCGGCATCGCGGATCGTCAACCCCCGTGGCCTCTCTGAGGAACTCTCCACCCATCTCTCCCCGGCGCGCCAGGTCGAAGCCCAACGCCTCAGTCCAAAACTGGATCGCCTCCTCTAATGAGGCGACCGAGAATCCCATATGGTCCACAGCTATAACGCCAGCATCTTCGGCCATTTTTTAATCCTTCATATCGACCAGTTATGTCTATGCCCGAGTCAAGGATGATTTTGAGGCTTCACCACTAGGCCTATCCCTACAGGTGCGGTGATGGTGACTGCTCTCGACCCAGAGCAGACAACTACCAGGCCATCAAGCAAGCATATCAGTCAACGGCATTCTTGAGGCGGCCAGAGATCAACAGCGCCGTAAGAACCGAAGAAGTGTGGAGGGCTTGCCCAAGAAAACCGTCGCGCAGCCGGGCAATAAGCTCCGGGATTGGCATCAGGTGCACAGTTAGCCCCTCTTCGCCGGCCTCAAGCTGCTGCTTGCCGATTGGCGTTGCGTTATGAGCGAGGAGTGTGTGCAGGCGATTTGTGTGTGAGGCAGGGTTAGGGAAGAGCGTCGTGATCAGTTCAATCTTCTCAGCCCTGTAGCCTGTCTCTTCCTCAAGCTCGCGACCGGCCGCGGCGCAAGGATCAGGATCATTGGGGTCAATGCCACCGCCGGGAATTTCCCAGAAAGTCTGTCCTGCAGCATGGCGATACTGCTTCGTCAGCAATATCTGCTCATCGGGCGTGATTGCCACAACATTGATCCAGTCCGAATAGGATAGCACGTAATACGGACTGATCTCGTGCCCTCCAGGGGTGATACATTTGTCAGCGCGAAGATCAATCCAGCGATCTTTCACAATCGTTTCTGATGTAACTGTTATCCAGCGTTCTTGCATGCTGATCCCCGAAGCCCGTTCATCGCGTGCTACCGTAGGGCAAATCCATATATCCGCAATGACCGCTGTTGGCGCTTAGTTGCCTTCGCGGCCCCATCGCCCTGATCTAAAACGCTATTGGCGAGGCCGGCTTCGATTTCTGAGATCTAGCGTTGTCGCGATAGCCCATTCGGGGGCATGTGCGGACAGGCGTTCCCATCACATCTTCCTGTTGAGCGCAAAAGCCTCCCGCCTATATTTCCAAAATTGAGCGGCGAACGGCGGTCGATGGTGAGTGACGGCCTTGCCGGGCGCAAAGAGATCGAAAATAGGTGCACGATGGACCCATTCGATACGCTTGCCGATGTTATCATGCACTGGGTCCATCGCGATAGACCGCAGACCGCTCTGCGTATTTGCTTGGAGTGGCTCGGCCTGTTGCTGTGCCTCGTGCTCACCGGCGCGAGCCTTTTCCTTCAATTCCGTTAGGTGGGCGTGACGGATATGACAGAACCGAAAAAGTAGCGCCGTGTTTACGTTCTCACCCTCGGACTTTCGCTATCAAATCCTGCCGAAACGGGTACTCACGCACGAGCAGATCGACGATATACGCGAAATCATCTCGAAGAACCGAGCCTGAAACGACATAACACCGTCCAATGCTGGCATTGGTTGATGTCTACCCTTTGGCCTTCGTGTTCTGTTCAGGCATCTTAGATTGGGTTGGTTTGTAAACAAAGCCGGGCTCTTCGGAAAGCGAGTATATTTTGGTGATCAATCCAGTCTTTACCGCCTCAGCGTGCAAAACATTATACATGCCGTTCGGTGTTGCCAGCCCCATTATCGCGAAAATATCTCCGGACCTGACGCCCATAGTGTCGAAGTATTTAGCCAGTTCTTTTTTTTCTAAATCGTCT
The DNA here is from genome assembly GCF_037199735.1 of Oryzifoliimicrobium ureilyticum. Classification (NCBI taxonomy): domain Bacteria; kingdom Pseudomonadati; phylum Pseudomonadota; class Alphaproteobacteria; order Hyphomicrobiales; family Rhizobiaceae; genus Oryzifoliimicrobium; species Oryzifoliimicrobium ureilyticum. The sequence goes on from NZ_JBBBVQ010000004.1 coordinate 14,743, forward strand.
TTGCGGGTCGAGATGGCATCAAGATTACGCTTATGAGCGGGACCGTAATTCGAGTCTTTTTTGCCATTCATAATTTGATGAAGACCAATGTATGCGTTCGTTGCTGTCGCGCGCACCACGCCCCCTGCGACAATGAACGGACATGCAGAAAAACAATAAGCTCCACCGCTGTGCACGGTCCCCGATGACCATCCGCTCTTTACCGTTTTTGCGGTGCATCGCGGATCAAGCATTGGACAATCGTTTAACTGCGTCCGCCCAATTGCTGTGTCTAGCCCGGCATTTCGGATCATCCGCCCAATGGCCAGCGCCGCGTCGACGTCGCCTCCTCTAGATTGGATCACGACGGGCAGCTTGCGGTTCTTGAGACGCTCTAGAAATACGGCAAATCGAGCGGGGGTCGAACGGGTGATGCGACCCTCTGCCGACACCCATTGGACACATTCGACGCTACAGTCGCCATCGGACACAAGGATAAATGTCATTGGGCGGGTACTAGGATCGTTGGCTGCAGAAGTATATGTTGCGAAAAAAGTGATGAATACTATCGCGAGGACGGCGCTCGAAAACGCCGCAAATAAAGACCGTGACGGCATGCGTTACCCCAAAGAAAGTCGTAGAGATCTACGGCATCGCTTTAGTTGTAGCAACGGTCTTTCGATGCTGGCTTTGAGGACGGCAGACTTAAGCATACATCATAAGTACAAGCGATCATGCAATCGGGCTGAGATGAAACCTTGATGACAATTCTGACGATAAGTGTAAGTGGCAGGACCAAGATACCCGGACGCCAAAACCCGATTAGAAGAAGATGAAGATGCGAAGGGAGCATAGGCAGCCGCCTCGGTCATCAGCGGTTTGCATCGACATTATCGAAGCTGCACGCCTTCGTTGAATTGCTTGCGTTTGATCAGCGTCGCGTTACATTTTTGGTGGATACAACCAGCGCGGCAAGGAGCTGTTTATGAAGCTCAGAATCTACGATGAGGGGTTGGAGCTCTCATATCGCAATATGCCTCCTGTCTGGATACATGTCAGTATCCTGTTTCTAGTGGTGTTCATAACTGTCCCCATCTGGAAGGACTTCACCGCCAGTGACATCATCACTGCGCTTTTGGTGGCTTTCGGGATCATATTTTCTATTTTCGCGCACGAGGTAGCACATGCCTGGGCAGCTGTCAGGCTTGGCCATCGCGCCACCATGATCGTGATGAGCTCAGCGGGAGGAACAGCGATTTGGGAGACAGATAGGTACAGACGCAGGGATGACTGCCTGATTACGATGGCTGGACCGTTGGCGAATCTCGCCCTCGGACTCTTCTGTCTGACCATTTATCACTTGTTCGCAATCGATCCCATGGCGGGGCCTACACTTGGGCCGGATGGATCTTGGTACGATCCAGAGCCGCTTTTACCTTGGTTCGTCTTACGCACGCTCGACTGGCTGAGCGTGCTCAATTTCGTCTGGACATTCGTTAATCTTCTTCCCGCCTATCCTCTGGATGGTGGGCACTTACTCTCGAACCTTCTCGAAGCGAGGTTTGGACGACGTCGTGCTTTGTTTTGGACAGGCCTTTGTGGAACGGTTCTGGCAGTGCTTTCGAAGGTTATCTTTTGTGTTGGCGTTCTGGGCGGGCTCGTTATCTTGTGCCCACCGGCTTTTCGGCCGAACATCAGCGCCCTGAAAGCCAGCCGGCTGAAACCTCCCCGGCTTGTCAGCAGACGGACATCATCCTGATTTAAAATTCACCCGGAAGGAGGCGCTGTGCAAGGGCCGGCTCCCTCCACACCGATCGCCCCGCAAGCAAAGCCGCCCGCCTACATCTCCAAAATCGAGCGGCGGACGCGGCCGATGATGAGGGGTTCGTTGTCGGGGATGATGGGTTCGTGGGCGGGGTTGGTGGAGACCGGTTCGAATCGCATGGGGGAGGGGCGATACCGCTTGTAGGTAGCATTTCCATCCGGGTCTGCGATGACGTAGCAGGCGTTGGAGACGAGCCGCTTGTCGGTTCGGTCGACCACGATGACGGATTCGGGCGGGGAAATGCGGTCCATGGAATCGCCCGTGACCGAGAGCGCGATCCAATCGCCATTGTCAGGCAGATCCGATATGCGGATGGCGCCGATTGCCTCGTCGGTGATGTCCTCGCGCATCATCGCGCCGGCACTTACCCATGAAATCAAAGGGATAACCTTGGTCGGCATGCCCGTCGTGCCTGGCGTGAAATCCTCGTCGATCTCGTGAACGGCAACGCCGAGCGCTGCTGCAATGGCGGGCAGCTCGGTCGTCTTGTTGTTTTCGCCGCGCTCCAGTTGCGAGATCAGCTGCTGGCTCACGCCAGCTTTGGATGCAAGCAATGCTTGCGACAAGCCGCTTATCTTCCTGATGCGTCTGAGGTTTTCCGCAATCGTGCTCATAGCCGATCTTACCAGCTTTCTTGTGGAATTGCATACAAGGAAACTAGTTGACAGAATGATCGCGGTTTACTAGTTTCCTTGTATGGACAAATTACAGATTTACGGCGCGGAACCCATGGTTTCCCGCGCAGGGCCGGCCTTTGCCTGCCGCCTGCTTTTGCCTTCTTGGCATTGCTTTTCTTCATGGTCTTGCTTGTCGCCCTTGGTTGGCGGCTGGCGTCTTAGCGTGCCTTCAACTGGCCTGGCTTCCTCCGGCTTCTCTCAAGGGAGGGCCGGTCGATGAGCATCGAGATGATGAGCGCTGTCTCGCGCGCCGATATCCGCCCCAGCGGGCGTAAGTTCGTGCTGCTGGCGCTTGCCAATTATGCCGATAAGGAGGGGCGGTGCTTTCCCTCCGTCGCACAGATTGCGGGCTTTACCGGCCAGGCACAAAAGACGGTGCGCGATCACCTGGAGGCGCTTTGCGCTGCCGAGCTCATCAGCAGGGCGCGCTATCGCTGCAAGGATGGCACGCTTGGCCGCTATCGCTTCCGTCTGCATCGCGAGGTTCTACCAGCGGCAAAATCGGCCAGAGGCGAAAAAGGGCCTGCGCCAGCGGCGAAATCTGCCGCACATAACCGTCAACTGGAACCATCACCTCTTTCTTCTTCCCGTGCGCCGGCTGGCGATTCCTGGTTGGTGAAAGACTGTGCCGGGGAAGGGCGGGGCACGGCACGAGAAGCCGATGCCTTAAGGGCTGAGCCAACAGGCGGCGAGACAACAGGCAGCGAGACAACGGGGGCCGATACCGGGGCGGCCGGAAGAGGTGTGTCCACTCTACGGCAGGGCAGCGAGCCGCCGGCAGAGGATCGGTCTGAGCAGCGCTTCGGCCGCGAATTTTCCGAATGGTTCTGGCCGGCCTATCCGCACAAGATCGGGCGACCGGTGGCGCTCGCCGCTTTTGTGAAGGCGAGGGACAAGGCCGGGCTTGCCGCCATCATGGCAGGGCTTTCCCGCTATGCCGCCAAGCGCGACGATCGGCCCTGGTGCAACCCCGCGACCTGGCTGAACCAGGAGCGCTGGACCGACGAGCCGGCTGCTTGCGGCCCGCCGCGCGACAAACCCGGTGTTTCAGGCATGCCCGGCATTTTAGGCATGCCCCGCATTTCAGGCATGCAAAGGCCGGTGCACAGCCCGCAAGGCGCGCCTTTCCCCGAGACCTCATCGTCAAAAACCATTCTCGAACTTATCGACGAAAGACTGGAGCAGAACCATGCAGCAAGCATCGCAGAGCCGTTTGACGGCCAATTCACCGGGTCAACCGAGGGACGCCTCAGGGGCATCGTCAGCGGCCCGATCCCAGACGCAGAGCCTTGCCATGGAGCGCTTGCTGCGGCCGATCTTCGTTTGCCTGCCGCTGCCGCGCGGCATTGATGGAGAGGCGTTGCTCGGCCAGTATCACTATGCGCTTGCCGGCCTCAGTCTCGAAGCGCTGAAAAGCGTGGTTTCCAAGCTGGTCAAGGGCACCTGGGGCGAGGAGATGCGCTTTTGCCCGCGCCCACCACAGCTTGCGAATATGGTGCGCCAGGAGGAGCGCCGGTTGCGCGCCGCTTTGCCGGCTGCAGCGTCTCCTGCCGGGCCGGCACGCGCCTGGACTGGCGGAAAGCCGCCGCTTTTCGCAGCCATGCAGAAGAAGTGCGCGCGCCGCACGGTGCTGGCGCGTGATGTGGCGGCCGCCGCCTTTCGCGCCCGGGAATGGCCCGTCGGTTCGGTCTATGTGCCGATCCTCGGCTGCGTCTTCGCGCCTGATGCACCTTATGCGCCTGATGTGTCTGACGGCAATCGGCCCCTCGTCGAGGCTCGGTCAGTGGATAGTGCTGTTGCCGATGGGAGCGATACATTCCTCGATGCGCTAGGCGCGGAAACCGGGAGGGTGCTGGCATGACCGGACCTTCCATCGCGCCCATCTTTTCGCCCGATCGCAAGCCCTTGCCACAGGCAGCGATCCTTGCCGAGCAGCTTTTGACGCAGAGCCTTCGGGAGGTTGCCGCCCTTTACGGCGTGACGCCTTCTGCCGTCTGCGTAAGGCTGCGCCGCGCCGGCATGGCGCGCGGCAAGCCCAAGCCGCGCCGCGCCAAGGGCGCGCAGCTTGCCGCGCCTGCCCCGCAGCCGAGGCCGCTGCGGCCAGGGCAGATCCGCCGCGTCACCCGCATCACCGAAATCGGCGCTGCGGTCAGCGTCGCCTGGGTGTCGATCCTCGACGGCTGAAGCCGCCGTCGCGCCGCCGGTATGTCGCCGGCGGTGAAATTTCCTCGCCTGTCTTTGCCGGCAGGTCTTTTTCCCAAAGGGAGCAGTCGCATGGGACAGGAACAAACGTCACAATGGTTTGCGGTGAAGGCCGCGCCGGGCTCGCAAAAGCCGCAGCGCGAATACAAGGCCGAGCAGACGCGCTCGAAGAAAGGCTATCGCATTGTGCCGAGCCTTAATCCGCATGTCTCCGCCATCGAGCTGGCGCTGACCAAGGCCGGCTTCGACTGCTATATGCCGGCCGAAAAGCGTCTGGTGCGCGACCGGCGTCATACCGATCTTTGGAAGCCGCGCCGCTTTGCGCTGCTGGTCGGGTATATTTTCGTGCATGCGCCGCGCGACTGGCGGGCGTTGAAAGCCACACCCGGCGTTTCGGGCGTCGTCAGCGACGGGCAGGGCCGGCCGCTGCCGGTCTCCTGGGACGATATCTTGATGCTGCGCGCCACGGAGGCGCAGTCGGAAGCCGAGTTCGAACGGCGCGCCAAGCTGGCTCGCCAGAAGCTGCGGCAGAAATCCAAAAGCGATGCCCGCCTGAAGGAGCTGATCGCTCGGCTCGACATGGCCGGCATGCTGACCGTGCCGCTGGAGGAGATGCTGGCGGCCGGATAAGCGTCGGCATCAAATCGGGAGGTCAGGTCGCGAACCGCGCATTTTCCGCCGGTTCGCAATCTGCAATTTTATTTGGTCAGAAATTGTCCTGATCGTTTAGAAATTTTAAAAGAAAGTTTGGTTGAATCTAAACTGTCTAATGCAGGCTATGGGCGAAAAGTCTGCGGGGCGGAAGATCGGATTTCAAAGCGTTGTCTCGCTGGCTAGCGTGACAAGAGGGGATTGGGGCGCATGGCATTTTCTAAATATCTGAAGGCAGGCAGGCTTTCCGACGACATGGCGGCGCTGTCGCGCTCCCAGGCGATGATCTGGTTTACCCCCGACGGCACCGTGATCGATGCCAATGAGAATTTCTGCAAGACGGTGCATTACGAGCGCACTGAAATCATCGGCAAGCATCACCGCATGTTCTGCGAGGAAAAGCTTCGCAGCTCGCCCGACTATGTCACTTTCTGGAAAGAGCTGGCGGCGGGCCAGTTCAAGACCGGCCAGTTTCGCCGCCAGACCAAGCAGGGCGAGGATGTCTGGATAGAAGCGACCTACAATCCCGTCATGCACGGCGGCAAGGTGGTGCGCATCCTGAAGATCGCCACCGACATTACCGCGACGAAGATCGAAGCGCTGCGCAATGCAAACCGCCTGCGCGCCATCGATCAATCGCAGGCGATTATCGAATTCGAAACGGATGGCACCGTCACCAAGGCGAACGACATGTTCCTCGGCGCCATGGGATATCGCTCGGAGGAAATCGTCGGCAAGCATCACAGCATGTTCTGCGATCCGGATTATGTGAAGACGCCGGACTATCCGCGCTTTTGGGAACGGCTGCGCGCCGGCGAGTTCATTGCAGACAATTTCCTGCGCATCGGCAAGGGCGGCAAGCATGTCTGGATTCAGGCAGCCTATACGCCGGTCTTCAACTCGCGCGGCGTCGTCTATCAGGTGATCAAGGTTGCGACCGACATCACCGCGCGCATGGATGCCGTGGTCAAGATCAGCAAGGCGATCGGCCAGCTTGCTGACGGGGATCTCACCGTACAACTCGATGACAAGCTCGACCAGGCGCTGGAAACGACCCGCCAGGATTTCAACAATGCGGCGCGCTCGCTGGAAAACACCGTTTCCACCATTCGCCATTCGGCCGAAACGCTCGCTGCGAATGCCCGCGTGATCCACGACGTTTCCGATAACATCGCCAAGATTGCCGAAACGCAGGCCGCTTCGGTGGAAGAGACGGCGGCCGCGCTCGACCAGATCACCCAGACGGTGCGCGATTCCAGCGCGGGCGCCGCCAATGTCAGCACCCTAGTGGCGGCGACGCGCTCCGGCGCTGAAGCCTCCGGCATTATCGTCAAGGATGCAACGGCCGCCATGTCGCGGATCGAAAACTCCTCCAAGGAGATCGAAAACATCATCGGCGTGATCGACGAGATCGCCTTCCAGACCAACCTTCTGGCTCTGAATGCCGGCGTCGAGGCAGCGCGTGCCGGGGAAGCCGGCAAGGGCTTTGCAGTGGTTGCGCAGGAAGTGCGTGAGCTTGCCCAGCGCTCGGCCACCGCCGCCAAGGAAATCAAGACGCTGATCGCCACCTCTGCCGATGCGGTCAAGCATGGCGTCCAGCTCGTCGACATGACCGGCAAGGCGCTGGAAGAGATCGTCAGTCAGGTCAAGGGCGTTGACCAGAACGTCGAGGCGATTTCCGTGGCAACGCGCGAACAGGCCTCGCAGATCAACGAAATCAACGCTTCGATCGGCATGCTCGACAAGAGCACGCAGAAAAACGCCGCAACCGTCGAAGAGGCCAATGCCGCCTCGCAGACGCTTGCCGCCGAAGCGACCGCTCTTTACGAGCTCGTCGGCCGCTTCAAGGTTTCTGCCTCGGAAGCGCCGGGCGAGGTAAGACGCACGGCCCGTCACGCCGCTTGACGCTGTAAAGTCTGATCGAAAGACCTGCCTATCTGGTGATCGGCCCGCATCGGCGGGCTGATCCTCTTGTCCGGGTGTTTTGCAAGCGCAACCGGACATATCTCCCCGCTTGGGCAGGAGAACAAAAGGATCGAATTCCTGTACGAAAGCGTACATTTTCGCCTTACTCTGTGGTGAAACGCAGTTTACCTTCGAGGAAAATAGATTTTTCTTCGACAACCTCTGGGTTTATTTAGAAAGCGGCGTTGATATATAAGCCATTGTTAAGTGCACACGTGTTCAAGTCCTCTCATGCCCCGGAGGACTATCGTGTCATTGCTTGCCCGCATCTTCGCTCTCCTCATTTTATTTTTGTCCCATACAGCTTTTGCCGCGAGCGACGATTGGCAAGTTGCCAAGACCAGCAGCGGGGTTCAATACACGCTCGATCGGGTCAGCTGGACTGCCCTGCATGAGGGCGATGTCGTTCCCAACAAGGCCTGGATATGGACAGGCCCGCGGGCGCGCGCGCAGCTGGTGCGCGGGGTTGAAACGATCGGCTTCCAGCCGAACACCTTGGCATCCATCACGACGACGTCAGGGCTCTTTACCGGCAGAAAGACGCAGATCGTTCAGCAGATCGGGGATCTCGATCTTGAGATCGAAAAGCGCAACCAGCCCCATACGACGGTCGAAACGCCTTATCTTGCGGCCGTCGTGAAAGGCACGATTTTCCACGTTCGCGTTCAAAAGACCACGGCCTCCGTTTCCGTCGATCGCGGGCTGGTGCAGGTCACGTCCTTTGCGAGCGGCCAGCAGACCAATGTCGGGCCGCATCAACGCGCGACGGTGGATAAAAAGACGGGAATGAAGGTGGCAGGTCTGACCGTCGCTCCCTCCATTACCTCGGTTGCCCCCTCGGTTGCAAAAGTGACGGCGCTTGGCGCAACAACGCTATCCGGCCAGGAGGCCGTCAGCGCAGGCACGAGCCAATCATCAGCGGCATCGGGATCGGCTAGCAGCTCCAACGCCGAGACCGCCGGGGAGAGTAAGAGTTCTGCGAGCGGCGCGTCCAGCAGTGGGGCGTCCGGAAGCGGCACAGGCAATGGTGGAAGCAGGGGCGACAGCCGCCGTGACGAAGGGGCCGTGGCCGGAGCAACCGGTAACGCCGGGAGCAAGGATGGCGGAGCATCCGGTAAGGGCAATAACGGGAACGGCAATTCCGGCGGCAATGGCAACGGGAATGGAAACGGCAATTCCGTCGGCAACGGGAATGGAAACGGTAACGCCGGGGGCAACGGCAATGGAAATGGAAACGGCAATTCCGGCGGCAACGGCAATGGAAATGGAAACGGCAATGCCGGCGGCAACGGCAACGGGAATGGGAACGGCAATGCCGGCGGCAACGGCAACGGGAATGGAAACGGTAATGCCGGCGGCAACGGCAATGGGAATGGAAACGGTAATGCCGGCGGTAACGGCAACGGGAATGGAAACGGTAATACCGGCGGCAACGGCAACGGCAATGGAAACGGCAATGCCGGCGGTAACGGCAACGGGAATGGAAACGGCAATGCCGGCGGTAACGGCAACGGGAATGGAAACGGTAATGCCGGCGGCAACGGCAACGGCAATGGAAACGGCAATGCCGGCGGCAACGGCAACGGGAATGGCAACGGCAATTCCGGCGGCAATGGCAATGGCAAGCATACTGGAAACAATCAGCCATGAAGCCAGCCGCCGTCTTGTCCCTCTTGAAACGCGGGAGCCTGTCGACGGCTAGCCTGAGGGCAGTTCTGATCGTTCTGATGCTGATGATGGCCGCGCTCGGCGCCAGGATCCAGCCCATCACGCAGCTCGATCAGGATTTTGTTGCCGACCGATTTTCCTGGGCGCCGCGCAAGGCGAGCGGCAAGTTCGTTTTTCTCGCTATCGACAAGCTGACGCTCGATAAAGTGGGCGTCTGGCCGTGGCCGCGAAGCATCTACGCCGAGGCGCTGGAAAAATTATCCGCCGCTGATGTCGGCGATATCTTTATCGACGTCGATTTTTCGACGCCCTCGACACCTTCAGAAGACGAACGCTTCGCCGACGCTCTCGATGCGGCGGGAGGCGGGGTGCTGCTGCCGATTTTCCGGCAGGCGGCATCGGCCGGATCGCGGCAAGCCAGTCTGTCAAAACCGATTCCTGAGCTTTTGGCCAAGGCCTGGCCGGTCTTTGCTGACGTGCCTGTCGATCGCGATGGCGTCGTGCGCCGCTTTTACCTTGGCGGCGATGCCGATGGCAGCCCGGTGCCTTCGGCCGGTGCGGCCCTTTCGGGCGTCAGCACATCTTATGGCAGCCAGCTCATCGATTTCTCCATCACGCCGGCAAGCGTGCCCACCTATCCGCTTATCGATCTTCTGTCGGGTAAGATCGGCAAGGGAGAGCTTGCCGGGCGCAGCATCGTTCTTGGCGCTTCGGCCGTCGAGCTGAAGGATATCTTCAGCGTTCCCACGCATCCGGCGCTGGCAGGACCGCTCATCCATATCCTCACGGCCGAAACGCAGCTTCAAGATCGTGAGCTTTGGGAAATCGACCAAACCCTTCTCAATCTTGGCCTTGCCGCAGCGCTGGTCATCGCGATGCTGCGCTTTCGCGCCTTCGGCCTCATGCCTACGTCGCTTTCGATGCTATGCATCGGAGCGGGCGTCGAGGCCATCGCCTTTTTCCTGCAAAGCCGCCATGGGATCTTGCTGGGAACCGCCGTTCCCTGGTCGCTTCTGGCGCTGGCATGGGTGATTGCCCTGAATGAGCGCATCAATATCGGCGAGACGCTTGCCGCGCTGGCCAATCGCAATGCGCGAAATTCCCGCCGGATGATCAAGAGCATCATTGCCGACAGCTCCGACGGGATCGTGACCTTCGACGCGGATCAGAAGGTCAGTGAAATCAGCGCTAAGGCCGCTTCGCTGCTTGGTATCGGGATCGGCGACCCGATGGCGGCCATGAGTGAACCCGTTCTTGCGCAGGCTGTTCGGCAATTGCTTGCCAAGGGCGGCGGCAAACGCGAGGACAAAAACTCGATCACCCTCGAATTTGCGAGCGGAGAGGGCGCGTTCTTCGAAGCGGTTCTCACGATTGCCTATCCGGAAGGGGAAGGCCATGGGCAGGAGCCCGCCTTCGGAGGCTCCATCGTCATCCGCGACATTACCGAGAGAAAGCTCTACGAGCAGAAATTGAAGCATCTTGCCGAAACCGATGCTTTGACCGGCCTTCTCAACCGCAGGACATTTCTCGATCGGATCGGCGAGCATCATCGCAGCCTCGTCCTCCTCGATATCGAACGCTTCTCGAATATCTGCAGCACGCTTGGACGCGAGGCTGGCGATGGGCTTTTGAAAGCCGTAGCCAACAGGCTGCGGGATACGATGCCGGATCGGCTCATTGCGCGTATCGATGGCGATCTTTTCGCTCTTCTGGTGGCTGATGAGGGCAAGCCTTCGGCCGAGCAGGCCGACGATCTCCTGCAGCTTTTCAAGGATCCGCTGTCGATCAAGGGCGCGCTGACCACGATTTCCGTTCGCATCGGACTTGCCGATTGCAACATCGTCGATGCCGAAAGCACACTACGGGCGGCAGAATCGGCGCTCGACGTGGCCAAATCCTCGCCGGTTGCCTGGGCGGCCTATGACCCGCAAATGTCCCTCAGGCAGGCACGCGCCCGCCGCCTTGAGCTCGACCTGCGCAACGCGCTGCGCCAAGACGAGCTTTTCCTCCTGTTTCAGCCGCAGATCGACCTTGCGAGCGGAACATTCCTCGGCGCCGAAGCACTGCTGCGCTGGAAGCATCCGGAGCTTGGCCTGGTTTCGCCGGCTGAATTTATTCCCATCGCCGAAACCTCGGGGCAGATCGTCGATATCGGGCGATGGGTGGTCATGCGCGCCTGCATGGAGGCGGCCTCCTGGCCGAGCGGAACAGTCTCGGTCAATGTCTCCGCGCTTCAATTTGCCCAGCCGGACCTTGAGGGCGATATCCTGCAGGCGCTGAGCGCAAGCGGGCTGCCGGCCTCGCGCCTTTGCGTGGAACTTACCGAGTCTGCCTTCATCGACGACAATGCCAGCTCCATCGGCAAAATGCAGGCGCTCCGCTCTGCCGGAATTTCCCTTGCGCTCGACGATTTTGGAACCGGCTATTCCTCGATGAGCTATCTGGCCGATCTGCCCCTCGACAAGCTGAAGATCGACCAGGCCTTTATCCGGCGGCTCAACAGGGATCGCCACGTGCGCCAGATCGTCAAGGCGATCATATCGCTTGGCCACGACCTCGCGCTTGGGATCATCGCCGAGGGTATCGAGCACGAAGACGAGATGGAAACGCTTCGTCAGTTCGGCTGCGAGGCCGGGCAGGGATATCTCTTCGGAAAACCGCAAAGCGCTGCCGACCTCATCCACCGCGACAGACCGGCGAGAGCCTCTGCCTGAAGCGTTCTTTCAAAGGAAGGGCGGTTGCGGCATTGGCTTTTCAAGTTCGCTTGCGAAGCGCCGACCGGTCTTGGCCTTCTAAAACGGCGGCAAAGTTCCTGCCGATGAGCGGTTCTTAATCGGCTGGCGTGCTCAACCTGATCATGCGTGTTCCAAGCTTTGCGCCGGTTACGGCATCGATGGCGATTGGTTGAATTTCCTTGCCCGTTTCCGCATCGATATAACGGGCGAGATCGCCGCCGCCGTGGCGGTGCGCCCATGCGCCGATCATCATGAGAACGGGCAAAAAATCCCGACCCGCATCTGTCAGAATATATTCATCGCGCGGGGGCTTTTCCGAATAGAGCCGTTTTTCCAGAAGACCGTCCTCGGTCAGCGCTTTCAGTCGCTTGGTGAGCATTGTCGGCACGATGCCGAGGCTCTTCCTGAATTGGTCGAAACGCGTGAGCCCTAAATGGGCATCTCTGAGGACGAGCATGCTCCACGGGTCGCCGACGTAATCGAGCCCCCGAGCGACCGGGCATTGTAGAACCGGATGATCTTTCATTTAGTATCTTTTCGATAGTGACATGATATCGAAAAGATAGTAACACAGTTTCAGAGAATGATCCACGCTTTATGAAAGCAGATAAGATGGCGGACAGAAACAACGCGGTTGCCTTGGTAACCGGCGCTTCCTCGGGCATTGGCCTGGTGATGGCGAAAGCTTTGGTGAAGGCTGGCTACCGCGTGTTCGGCACAAGCCGCAAGCCGATGGACGACACGAATGGTGTAACGATGCTGATCTGTGACGTCACCGACGATGCCTCGGTGCAGGCGCTGATCACCACTATCGTCGACGGGCTGGCCGGATCGATCTCGTGGTAAACAATGCTGGTATCGGCCTGCTCGGCGGCGCGGAGGAATCCTCCATCGTTCAGGCCCAGCGCGTGTTCGATGTCAACGTCTTTGGCATTGTCCGCGTCGTCAATGCCGTGTTGCCCATCATGCGAAAGCAGAAGGGCGGCCGAATCGTCAATATGAGCTCGGCGCTTGGGTTGATCCCTGCGCCTTATAACGCTTTCTACGCCTCTACGAAGCACGCGGTGGAAGGATATTCAGAATCACTCGATCATGAGGTGCGTGGCTTTGGCATCCGCGTCGTGCTTGTCGAACCCGGCGTAACGCGCACGTCGTTCGAAGAGAATATCACCCGCGCCGACCGCCCGCTTTCCGTCTATCAGTCCGAGCGAGTCCGCATTGAGGAGATGATGCGAACCTGGATCGATAAAGGTGACGATCCGCAGGTTGTGGCCGATACCGTCATCAAAGCGGCCACGGCAGAAAGGCCGAGGCTGCGCTATTCGGCAGGCAAACAATCCAGCCAGGTGCGCACCTTGCGTCGCTTTATGCCTGAACGTTTGGTCGACAGGATCTTGCGCAAGGTCAACGGCTTTCACTGACAAGGTCGACGGATCACCGATGCCCGGCTGATGAAAGACCGGTCCCGCGCTTGGGAGCCAATTTTACGATCCATCCCGGAAGCAGCGCCGTTTCGGCGGGTTTTTGGGGATGTGAGGCGCGCGCCTTGCGCAGCCAAAGCCAGCCGCGCAGGCCGCTAATCATCAAGACCAGCAGCAGCGCAGGCAGGATCGCCGCGACGGCAAGATTGGCGATCGCTTCCAGCGACACGCCGCCGTCAAGCGTCGCAGCGCCGAAGAGGGTGAGCGCGAAAAGGATATGCAGAGCAAAGAGGCCAAAGGCATAGGGCGTCAGCTTGGTTTTTCCCGCGCGCAGGCACAAGCCCATCAGCATCAAGGCAAGTCCGATCGGCCCGCCGACCATTATGGGTCCAGTGGTGTCGAGCAGAAAGACCGCTGAGATCAGCAGATAGGCAAGGCCGATGAGGAAGATGGGCAGGCCCGCGAGCCCGACCGCATCACGCGCATCGTCATCATCGCGAATAAACCACCAGAACCCGATCGGCTGGTTCGTCATCGATACCTCACGCTTCGGTGCCCTCACAACCTTCGGCTGAGCTTTTCAGCGATGCTACAGCACCAGCTCGAAATTCGGAACCGGCTTTCAATTTGGCTGCCAGCGATGGACGGCATTGAACGCATAGATACCCGATGACATCGTTCGTAGGCAGCGAAACCCTCCGCGTCACGCTTTTTGAGGGGCGGCCTTTGAAGCAGGTGGCAGAGGTCAGCTCGCGTCTCTCCCGCCGGTCCGCCTTGCAGGGCGCCAGAGGCCAATCCGACCCGCTAAAAAGCTACCAATGCTTGTAATCTTCGAATCTCTTGCTCTATAGTGACCGAATCATCATGAGGTTTGACCGATGATCCGGGGGAAACTTTCAGCAAGCGATCTGCCGCTTTACGACAACGACGTGGCCTTATGCCAAAAGGTCTTCTATCACGTCTGCGCGGCGAAAAAGATCAAGACGCGCGAGGCGCGCGAGGAACTCGCCCGCCAGATCATCAGCCTTTACCAGACCGGCGTGACACAGGAAGCGACGCTGATGCGCACGCTCATGTAGGCGAGCCGCACCAGATCTCCACCAGGCCTCGTTTTACAAACCTCATCTCTTGCCGAAAATATGCGTGCACCTGCGGCAAGGCACTGCTCGCGTGGCCAAATCCATGGGCTTGCTTCTGATCTCCTTCCCGGGCTGACGGCGTGCGCGACAATTGCTCCTGACCAGGCAGCTCGAAAAGCCACGGGCTTGATCCGGCCGCGAAGCCTAAACTAAGTCTCAGGTCCCGTCATACTCGGCCCAGCACATCGGGGTTTCGAAGACCTTGACCAGCACCAGCTCCTTGAGCAGCGGCTTGGCATTTTTCCAGATCCACATGGCGATGTGTTCGGCCGTTGGATTTTCGAGGCCGGGAATTTCGTTCAGCGTATGATGATCGAGCTGGGCAAGCAGCGGGCCGAACACCTTTTCCACGTCAAAGAAATCGATGACGAAGCCGGTGTGCGGATCGACCGGGCCTTCCAGCGTCAGCTCGGCGCGATAGGAATGGCCATGCATGCGGTGGCAGCGATGGGTGGGCGGCACATTAGGCAGCCGGTGGGCGGATTCGAAGGTGAAAGCCTGGACGATTTTCATGGAATACCGATCAGTTTGTGGGTTTGAAGACTGAGCCGCCATTGCGGATGATCAAGGCAATAGGCGGTGATGGCGGCCGTGTTCGCCTCACGGTCGGGCCCGTCCATGGGTTGTAGGAAATAATGATCGAAGGAAAGCCGCGGGAGCGCCTCGGGCATGAGCGCTGGCTGCGGATAAACGAGCTTCAGCTCGTTGCCATCAGTCAGCATCAAAGGCGCGCCCGCTTTGGGGCTGACGCAGATCCAGTCGATGCCGGGCGGCGGCGTCAGCGTGCCGTTGGTTTCGATGGCAATCTCGAAACCTTCCGCATGCACGGCGACGACAAGCGCTTCATCAAGCTGCAGCAGCGGCTCGCCGCCGGTAAAGACGACATAGCGCCGGCGCGTCTCAGGCCCCCAGGTCTCGGCAATGGCGCGCGCCAGCACTGCGGCCGTGCTGAACTTGCCGCCGCCCATGCCATCCGTGCCGATGAAATCCGTATCGCAGAACTGACAGACGGCCTTGGCGCGATCTTCTTCCCGTCCCGACCACAGATTGCAGCCGGCAAAGCGGCAAAACACAGCCGCACGCCCCGCCTGCGCGCCTTCGCCCTGCAGGGTTTTGAAAAGCTCCTTGACGGCATAGCTCATCGTAGAAAACATCCCGACATCAATAAAATGGCCTGCCGCATAACCGATTACTGCCAAAAACGAAACCTTGCAGACGAAATACGGTGATCCCGAGGCAGGCGCCCGCCGTGCCTTTGTTACCTGGCAGACCTGCAAAGCGTCGTTCTTTTCCTGTTGTCATCACCGATTGGCGCATTACTGTGCGGCGCCGTTGGTTTCTTCAAAATGCAAGCCGAAGGTGAAAAATCCTCATGCGAAAATTCCCGCTTCTCGCTGTTTTCTTTGCCGGCAGCCTTTCGCTTCTTGGCCTCGCCGTTTTTGGCGCGCGGGCAGAGGCGGCCGATGGCGGTTGCGGGGCGCGCGTGGCTGAAATCGTTCGCAGCGCCTATCCGAGCGCTAAAGGATCCGGCGACGGCACCTATGAGTTTGACGGGTTCACCATATCGGTGGCGAAGGATGATGCCCTTTCGGCTGTCCCTCAAAATGTGATCTGCCGGGTTTGGCCTGCCCGTCCCGAGCTGACGCTGGTGGCGGTGCCTTTGATGTCGCAGATGTCGGACGATGGAAATACGGGCGATCTTGAGGTGCTGGTGGTCGACAGCGCGACCAATCAGGTGAAGCAGCGGCAGATGTTCAAAAACCTGATGTCGGATGACGCATTGCGCATTACCAGCCTTGCGTTCGACACGGCCTTCTATCAGCTTTCGCCGGGACGGGTGGCGTTCGGTCTGCGCCTGTCGGAAGAGGGCAGCTCGCGGCCAAACCCCTTTGGCGATACGAGCCTGCGGCTCTTCGACATCGATGGTGATCAGTTGCGCCTCATCGTCGACGGCCTGTTGGTGGAGGAAATGGATGGCGAATGGGACACCAATTGCGCCGGCGAGTTTCACACCACCAAGCGCACGCTTTCTATGCAGCCATCGAAGACGAAAGGCTTTGCCGATATCTTGATTGCAGAAGCCCGTACGACGAGCATCAACACGCCGGCCGGCGAGGACTGCAAGAGTGAGGACAAGACTGCCTCTAGCCAGAT
Organism: Oryzifoliimicrobium ureilyticum; assembly: GCF_037199735.1. NCBI lineage: Bacteria > Pseudomonadati > Pseudomonadota > Alphaproteobacteria > Hyphomicrobiales > Rhizobiaceae > Oryzifoliimicrobium > Oryzifoliimicrobium ureilyticum. Next base: position 31,159 of record NZ_JBBBVQ010000004.1, read on the forward strand.
CCGCCTGCGCTATAACGGCACCGTCTATCCGCTGACGAAGGGGCTGACGCAGGTGCAGGACGCGGATTAGCAGGGATTAAGGGTGGGTGGTGGCTTGCAGATCTGCTTAGACAGTCACTAAAAAATTCTCGATCAGCACCTGCAACTGTATCCGGTCTGCTTTGTCGGTAAGCACATTTTCGACAGTTTCCGCTAGTGGCAACTGGGCGGCTTCGGCCACTCGGATATGAAAACCGTTGATACGCGCGAAGTAGCGGCCAGCAGCCCAGGCTGCGCGCTTGTTGCCTTGCTCGAAAGCATGGGCCTTGCCGATGCCATAAATGAGATCGGCAACGAGGCCGGAAGCCGATATATCGCCTGCATAGGCGAAGCGGTTCTGTACGCGAGAAACGGCAGATTCCAATCCGCCGAGGTCTCTCGTAAAATGATGTTCCGCCGTTCCTTCAAGAAGGGCGGCGTTCAACGCAATGACCTCGTCGGTCGCGATCCAGCGGGGTTCCATCATCAGCGGCCAAGGTAGTCCAGGATAATTTTATCGCTCGCCAGCAGATCGCACGCAAAATCGCGAGGGTCGATCTGCTCTTTGACCGGATTGACCGGCAAATATTTCAGCTCATGGGTGGCGCCGGGCGTCGGTTTAAAATCCGATGAAGCTGCGACAGCGCTTGTAGAGCTATCCTCAGTTTGGCTCGGCAAATCTTCGGCCTTGTCATTGTGCGTCATATCTTCTGCTCTACCGGCATGGCTTCCATCATACGATCTCACCTTAGCGTGGCGGCTTGCCATTGAACAGGGTTAAGGAATGTTCGTTGCGCCTCGAAGGAGAGGCGCAACCCATTTGTTGACGTTCATCTTGCCATCTCAAAACCGGTCGCGGGTTTCGCTTCGTGGGTCTGCGGGCTCTTGGTGGAGATCGTAAAGACCGCTGCGGGCTTTGCGGCGCCAGGGGCGAGCGGGGTGGGTTTCGTTGGGGGCGATGTCGGCTATGCCGAGGGAGGGCAGGCCATCTGCGCTGCATTGGGCAGCCCAGCGGCCGTTCGGCCCGGCGATGCCGGCAGGGCAGGCGAGGCTTTGCGGCGCATGGGCGGAAAGGCTGACCCAAAAGCCATTGCAGGCAGCGTGTCCGAGGGCTTCGGCCGCCAAGGGCGTTTCAAAATCCGGCGCATGGCCTGTGGTGGAAAACAGCACGCAATCGACGTTCAGCCGCTCATATTCCAGAAAGATTTCCGGATAGTGCAGCTCCATGCCGAGCGCGCAGCCGAAACTGACGTCATCGACCATGAAGGTCACCGGGGCGAAACCCGGCGTATACATGAAGGAGATCTTGGTGTCGGAGAGCAGGCGCTCGTCGTAGCGCGTTGCAAGTTCGCCGCGATCGGAGATGACATAGAGGCTGCTGTGTGGCCGGCGCGGCGCACTGAGGCGATGGGCGCTGCCGATCATCGTCCACAGGCGCAGTTCGCCGGCGAGATGCTGGATGGCGGCCAGTTCGCGCGTGAGGGCATCCCAGTCGGCGCGCGTCCAGTCGGCCTCGGCAATGATCTTCGGTCCTTCGCGGGACATGATGCGCTTGTTGGGAAAGCAGATCGCCCCTTCCGGTAGATGCAGGATGCGCGCGCCGGCCGCGCTTGCCGCGCGCATCGCGGCGCGGATTGCCTGGCCGGTAGCGCCGATCTCCTGCCGGTTGCGCGGGTCGCAGGCGTATGGCGTTTGCGCCACGGCAAGGCGCACGATCCGTTTGCGCGTCGGCGGCGTTTCGCTGCGAAGGTGGTGGAGCGCGGCGCAATAGGCTTCGCCGGTCTTGGCGGCTCTGGCGCGCACACGTTTCTTGAAATTTCCGTTTCTGGTCATCATTGGCCCTTTCACGTCCCGGAGGCAAGGTTCCCCAGCAACCGCATCCGACACGGTGGGTCAAAGACGGCGGCCCGAGAAAAGCATCCCTTTGCCTCCGCTGAAAGGCCAAGCTGGGGAGGGCCTTTGGAGGTTTGGCGTGGGCCACGCCGGATGAGAAGATGCAGGGGCAGGCTCGATTCGTCAATCGGCCGCTGAACGGGGACGCAACGATCCTGAGGGGAGCGGATGATGCTTGAAACGGCAGAGGATCTCCAGGCTATTCTGGCGCAAAGCCCGCTTCTTGAGCCTGTGCTTGCGGCTTGGGATCGGTTGGCGCTGCCGGATGTCTGGCTGGCAGCCGGCGCGGTGGCGCAGACGGTGTGGAACCACGGTTTCGGCTTTTCTCCGACGCATGGCATCAACGATATCGACATCGTCTATTTCGATGCGGACGATCTTTCCGAAGCGGCCGAGGCCGATCATGCCCAACGCATACGCTCGCTGTTTTCCGCCCTGGGCACCTGGATCGACGTGAAGAACGAGGCGCGTGTTCACCTCTGGTATGAGGAAAAATTCGGCGCGCCGATCCGCCCCTACCGATCCGTGGCAGACGCGATCACCACCTTTCCCACCACGGCGACGGCAATCGGCGTGCGGCCCGAGGCAGGCGGACTTGCGCTTGAAGCTCCCTTCGGCCTTACCGATCTTGCAGCGCTCACGGTGCGGGCCAACAAGGTGCAGATCACCCGCGATATCTATGAGGCGAAGATCGACCGATGGCAGCGTCTCTGGCCGGGATTGCGGATCATCGACTGGGAGGATTAGCAACTGAAGACAGTTATACCTTTCTTGTGAAAAGGTATAACGGCCTCATGGCGTTCAGAAAGGCATGGTGACGTCTTCACCCATCTGCATTGCGCCCAATGTCAGGGCGTCGATCAGACACTCCCTGGTGGCATCGGACAGCATGCCGGCTCCCTGTCGGAGGGCCATCTGCCATGCCGGGCCTCGCTCCCAGGCTTCCTGGTAAGCAAGCGCCAGATCGGAGGAGCGGCGTGTTTGTAGGATCGCTTCGAACAGGAGGCTTGACTGGTGGATGTCCTTGTCGCGCTTCAGCGCGCTTTGGCCATCGGAGCGTCTGCGACTTGCGACGATGAGCTTGTGAATGGCGAAGCGAGATGGATCGGGAACCACCACCGGTATCCCGGCCTTATGCAGCAGAATAGTCCTCAGCGGATCGCGAATGAGGAAATCGAGAAAGCTCAGGGGATCTGCGCCCGCACCGCCGAGAGCCGGCATTTTCGCGGGTTTGCCGACATACTCGTTCGATCCGCGGTTTGGGGTCAGGAATTCCACGCGGTAACCGTTTTGTGCGGCGAAAGCCGAAGAGGCCGTCGCGCCGGAGGAATGAGGAATGGCTCTGAAGCTTGGTTCGACCGCTTTGAGGATATCCAGCATCGGGGGGAGGCTGTCTTTAACCTCAGCGGAAACGGCATAGTCTTGAGCAAGGTCGGCATCGCCGGTCAGGATTGCGGCCATCGGTAACCGCACTCCGAGGATGCCGGCATAGGTCTGAAAGGCGAGTGTGCCGATCAGGACGCCGCGCAGCCTGAAGAGGCCGGCCGAGGCCAAGGCCTCCACCACATCGCCGGACATGCGGTCGGCGGCAATCAAGCGGCATCGCGGGTCAGCGATGAGACCATGCGCCGCCGCGCGCGAAGGTCGTCTTTCTCTGTCCGAAAACGTTCGACACGTTCGGAAATTTCGGGATTGTCCGCCGGTCCTACATAGCGGCGCGTTCGCCCCCCGCTGCCGTCCGAAAGGTCGAAATACCAATAAGAACGCCCTTTGACGGTGACCGGCGTAAATCGTCCCTCAGGCGGAACATCTGCAGTCCAAGCAGCATCGAAGGCGCGCTGCGTAAGCTCCGCCAACATGGTCTGATACATGAGGTCGATCTGCTTCACGGCGGCCGCTCTTGCCTCGTTATACCTTTTTCACGAAAAAGGTATGACCGAAGCGTGATGCCGACACAAGTTGCCTGTGCATTTGTTGTGATCCCACGTAGGCGCAAAGGCAGCCTGGTGAGAAAGACGACTGCGCCCCAGAGACATCTAGGCCCGCGGAAAGCTAAACAGATCAGGTCTTTTCTTTATCTGCACCGAAGCCTGTTGCGCTTTGTTGGTGCATGGCAGCTTTTCCGGACGAGACGAGCTCGGCAACGTCAGATTTTAAGCGGCTCAAAATAGCGACGCAGGCTCAGATACTGATCATCTTCCTGCAGGTTGTCGGATGTCACAACGTTCTCAATTCCCTCGAAAGCGATGAGCCATTCGCCAACGCCGAAAAAGAGTTCGATCGATTGCACGTCATATCCTCTGATGGCCAGATCGTGCATCTTCTTCTCCAGCTTTTCTACCATCTCCGCTTCGGTGATCTTGCCGTCCTCTGCCGCCTTCAATGGGCGTGCTCCGGTTGCGCTCTAAGGGTTCGACGGCCATGTGGAGAGCGCCTGTTCGGCAATGGCCTCGAGCTTTTCGCGGCTGAAGCCTGCCTTGGCCTGGACGGCCATGCCGTGCAGGACGGACATGAGATAGGCGGCAAGGACATCCGGCTTTGCGGACTTGGGCAAATCGCCGTCTTCCTGGGCGCGCTCGAAGCGCTGGCATAGCAGTATTTCGGCCTCAGCCCGCCAGGCGATCAGGATCTGGCGCACATCTTCTGCATCGTCGGAAGCGGCCAACGCGCCATTGATACCAAGGCAGCCGGCGTGCTCTGCCGAGCGGGTGGTCAGCTCGATGGCGCCGGCCATTATATGCTCGGCCACTTCGCGCGCCGTCGGCATTTTGAGGGCGGCAGGCACATAGGCGGCATAGCGCTCGCTGTAGCGCGCCAGCACGCGGCGGAACAGCTCTTCCTTGTTGCCGAAGGCAGCGTAAAGGGCCGGTCGCTCCACACCGGCCGCGGCCGTCAGATCGGCATATGATGCACCCTCATAGCCCTTGCGCCAGAAAACGCACAAGGCCGCATCGAGCGCCTGTTCCACATCAAACTCGCGATGGCGGCCCATCAGCTTTGTCCGGATAATTTCATAACGGTCGATATTAAATCGCTTGACGGCTCAAGTCAAATTTCATACCGATCGTTATTGTAATGATTGGTATGAAATATCTGCAAGCTGCTGAAGCCGCGTTTGCAGGCCAACCGATAAGGAAAAACTGATGTCTGATATGCTGAAGGGAAAGGTCGCGCTGGTGACGGGCGGTTCTCGCGGGCTTGGCGCCAAGACTGCCGAAGTGCTGGCCGATCACGGTGCCGATGTCGCGATCACTTACGCCGCCTCTGCCGAAAAGGCTGCCGCCGTGGTGGAAAGGCTGAAGGCAAAGGGCGTGCGCGCCATCGCGATCAAAAGCGATCAGGCCGATCTCACCTCGGCCAAGCCGATGATCGAAAAGGTGATGGCAGAGTTTGGCAAGCTCGATATTCTCGTGAACAATGCCGCCATCGTGGCGCAGGGGCAGATGGTGGACGATCCCGCCTTCGACCATGAAAAGTATAACCGGCAGTGGCAGGTCAACGTTCTCGGCACCATCGCCAATACCCGAGCGGCCGCCCCTGTTATCAGCGAGGGCGGGCGCATCGTCTTCGTCGGTTCGCTGCTCGGTTCTTATGTGCCGTTTCCGGGCGTTGCCGATTATGCCGGAACGAAATGGGCCATTGCCGGCTATGCCAAGGGCATTGCGCGAGAACTTGGCCCGCGCAACATCACAGTGAATATCGTCCAGCCCGGCATCATGCCGACGGATATGGCCGCCGAGGTCTCGGGCGAATTGCCGGACCGGGAAGCCATCCTCGATCTTCATCCGATCCGCCGCATTGCAACGCTGGAAGAAGTGGCCGAAACCATCAGCTTCCTGGCTGGTCCTAATGCCGGCTATATCACCGGAGAGCAGATCAACATCGCCGGCGGTCTCAGCACCTGATCGAGGCGCTGTTTTAGACCGCTTGCCGCCAGCCGAACAATGCCGATCGCGCCCGCAGGAGCCACGGGGGCGATCGGCATTTTCCCGTTGGCCACCGCGCCGATGAACCAACATGCGCATCGGGCTGGCAACGCCATTGTGATTTCGAGCCGGTGCCGTGGCCTTGTCGATGACTGCCGCGCCTTTATCTTTCCTTGCGGCGTTGCGCATGGGAAGGAGCAGCCATTGGCATCGAAGAAAGAGCAGATAACCTTCACCCGGCTCTGCGCGGTGAGCCGCGATCTTATCTATCTCGCGACCACGCCTGACGATCAGGAACTCGGCACACCCTTCACCGCCATCTGCCAGTACAATGCGGGGGAGTGGTCCTACGAGACCTTCGACATATCGCTGTCCAGCATGACGCTCTTCAAAGCGCCGGATAAGGATTATCGGGTGCTTTATCTTCTAGACGAGAATGGGGTTGCCATCAACTTCGACACCAAGGAACGTGAGGTGATATTGTCGGATCGGTCACCGCTTTGGAAAGATTACCGACTGGGCTATCTTCAGAAAATCAGGCAGATCGGTGCGCATCTATATGCCTGCGGCGATGGTGGGCAGGTCTATAGGCGCGAGCATGACGCAACATGGCAGTTCGTCGATAAAGCGTTTTTGGATGGTCCTGACGCGCTCCTCAATCCAAAATCGGAACTGCGATTATTAAGCAGACTTATGAATCAGGGCGAGAACCTGACGCCGGAAAATCTGGCGCGAGCTAAGCAGCTGCGCGAAGCCAATGCTTCCAACCTGCTCTGGGACTTTTCCGGCCTTTCGGAAGACAGCATCTACTTCGCCAGCGAAAAGAAACAGGTCTACTGGTTCGACGGCAAGACCATTCACGCTTTGCCCGACAAGACGGATCGCGGGCTGATTTCCATCCTCGCCAAAAGCGAAGACGTGGTCTATGCCGCGGGGCGGGACGGCACTTTCCTGGTTGGCAATCACAAGAGCAGCTTTCGCGAGATCGACGCGTTCCGCGGCCTGCCGGGCTGGCCGAATATCAATGGCATGGCGCTCTTTCAGGACCGGCTTTACATGTCGAGCTTTGCCGATCCGCGCGGCCTTCTCGTGCTCAACGGCGATCAGATCGAACAGGTGCATTGCGACTTGACGCCTGACATCAAGGACGTTTCGGCAGTGGCTGCAGTCACGGACGCGCTGTGGGTCATGGGAACGAAGGACCTGCTGCGCTTCGACGGCAGCACTTGGGAGCGGATCCACTTTCCCGCCAATGATCCGGTCAGGTAGTTATTGCCGCGCATGCCTCCTTCGCTCGAAAAAAGCACCCGTGCGATGATCCTTCGCCCGCAGGAGCCACGGGCGCGATCGGCATTTTCCCGTTGGCCACCGCGCCGATGAACCAACATGCGCATCGGGCTGGCAACGCCATTGTGATTTCGAGCCGGTGCCGTGGCCTTGTCGATGACTGCCGCGCCTTTATCTTTCCTTGCGGCGTTGCGCATGGGAAGGAGCAGCCATTGGCATCGAAGAAAGAGCAGATAACCTTCACCCGGCTCTGCGCGGTGAGCCGCGATCTTATCTATCTCGCAACCACGCCTGACGATCAGGAACTCGGCACACCCTTCACCGCCATCTGCCAGTACAATGCAGGCGAGTGGTCCTACGAGACCTTCGACATACCGCTGTCCAGCATGACGCTCTACAAAGCGCCGGATAAGGATTATCAGGTGCTTTATCTCCTGTCGGAAAAGGGCGTCGCCATCAACTTCGCCACCAAGGAACGTGAGGTGATCATCCCGGACCGGACGCCTTTGAGGCGGGATCATCGGCTTGGCTATCTCCAGAAGATCAAACAGGTTGGTGCGCATCTCTACGCCTGCGGCGACGGCGGACAGGTTTATAGGCGTGAGCATGATGCAACATGGCAGGTCGTCGATAAGGCATTCTTGGATGGTCCTGATGCTCTAATGGATCCAAAGTCGGAGCTAAGAATGATGGGTGGGTTTCTCAGGATTAAAGAGAACCGCACGCAACAAAACTATAATAAGGAAAAAGAATTAAGGTTGAAAAACGAATCTAAAGATCTTTGGGACCTCTCCGGCCTTTCAGAAGACAGCATCTACTTCGCCAGCGAGAAGAAACAGGTCTATTGGTTCGACGGCAAGACCATTCAAGCTTTGCCCGACAAGACGGATCGCGGGCTGATCTCCATTCTCGCCAAAAGCGAAGATGAGGTCTATGCCGCGGGACGGGACGGCACGTTCCTGATCGGCAATCACAAGAGCGGCTTTCGCGAGATCGACGCCTTTCGCGGCCTGCCGGGCTGGCCGAACATCAATGGCATGGCGCTCTTTCAGGACCGGCTTTATCTATCGAGCTATTCTGATCCGCGCGGCCTTCTTGTGCTGAACGGCGATCAGATCGAACAGGTGCATTGTGACTTGACGCCTGACATCAAGGACGTTTCGGCGGTCGGTGCAGTCACGGACGCGCTGTGGGTCATGGGAGTGAAGGACCTGCTGCGCTTCGACGGCAGCACTTGGGAGCGGATCCACTTTCCCGCCGATGATCCGGTGCGGTAGGTATTGCCGCGCGCGTCTCCCGCGCTCGAAAAAAACATCCGTGCGATGATCCTTCGCCGGTGCTATTCCAGGATAGCAATGAGCAAAGCATGGGAGATGACGATGGCGGACAAGAAGGTGGCGGTGGTTGCGGCGGGCGGCAGCGGCATGGGCGCAGAATGCGCGCGGCGCTTGGCGGCGGATGGCTTCAAGGTTGCGATCCTTTCCTCCTCCGGCAAGGGTGAAGCCCTGGCAGCTGAACTCGGCGGCATCGGCGTGACGGGCTCCAACCAGTCGAACGAGGATCTTCAGCAACTGGTCGATGCGGCGATGCAGCACTGGGGCCGGGTGGACGTTCTCGTCAACAGCGCCGGGCATGGGCCGCGCAAACCGATCCTCGAACTGACCGATGAGGACTGGCACAAGGGGATCGATGTCTATTTTCTCAATGTCGTGCGTCCGGCCCGTCTTGTGACGCCGATCATGCAAGCGCAAAAATCCGGTGCCATCATCAATATCTCGACCGCCTGGGCCTTCGAGCCATCCTCGATGTTTCCCACTTCCGCAGTGGCGCGCGCGGGGCTTGCCTCCTTCACCAAGATTTTCGCAGACACCTATGCTGGCGAGAATATCCGCATGAACAATGTACTGCCCGGCTGGATCGACAGCCTGCCGGCCACTGAAGAGCGTCGCGAGGGCGTGCCGATGAAGCGCTACGGCACCAGCGAAGAAATTGCCGCAACGGTCGCCTTCCTCGCCTCCGACGGGGCCGCCTATATTACCGGGCAGAACATCCGCGTCGACGGCGGCGTGACGCGCTCGATTTGAGGTGCGCGGCATTTCTCTCTAGCGATGTGTGGCCGCTTGATCTGCTGAAAGAAGGACCGATCGCGTCGGAAGGATGAAGGGCGGATGAAGACTGTGTTTCTATGTCTTCGCTGGGGATCTTTGATCGCCCTCGTGATTGGTTCGGTGCTGTGGTACGCGGACAAGAGGCGCGGCGCGGCTTTCGAGGCGGCGACATTTCGGCTCTGCGAGCCGGCGCAATGTCTTGATTTAGGCTCGCAGCCATCCGCGGAATATCGGGCAAGCAAACGTAGTGCTGTCCAAATCTGGCCACGTCGCAATTACTGTGATGACGCAAAATTCATTCTGGTACACACGGCGCTCGATGCGGAGGCCCGTTTCATCCCGAGCGTGCTTGAAGCCGAAGGCGTCATTACATTGAAGACATCGAAAGATGGCGTCGCCATCTCGCCCGGGCCTGAAATTGCAGGCCTATTTGCACCAGTTCGCGCGTTGCTCACCAAAGGCGGTGCATCCAGTTGCTTCAACAGCAATTACGAACCTTGGATGTTTGTCCTGTTTCTCTGCACATTGGCTTTGTGGTCGCTGCCCAATCACCGGATTTTGCGCAAGCGAAGCAGCCTGTGATGGCGGGAAAGTTCGACACTGAGGCAGCCTCGGTAGGCGGTTTTCGACAATAGGTCATCGCATAACATTGATGGAAGTCCGCGAGGCAACCATCAAGGCCAATTTGCATATCAGAGAATTTTTGTGATTTTTTCTTATTTTTTGTTATCTTGGCTGTAGATTGAAGGAGACCTCTCGTATGGCGACGATGACAATTTCCTTGCCCGACCCGATGAAGGAATGGATCGAAACTCAAATCCGGGCCGGCGATTATGCCAGCGCGAGCGATTATGTGCGCGACCTTGTTCGCCGTGATCGCGCTCGTCGTGGACAGGAATTCACGCTCGAGGAGCTTCGCCAGCTGGTCGCGGATTCACGCGCCAGTGGCGTAGGCTCCCGCAGCATGGATGATCTGTTTGCGGAAGCCGAACGCCTGGCGGCGGCGCGCGATCGCGTTCGTGACTAGCTACAGGCTGACAGCACGAGCCGAAGGCGAAATCCTGGAGATATTTGTCTACGGCATCGAACAGTTCGGATTGAGACAGGCGCGTCTTTACAAGGATGAGATGGAGCGCTGCTTTCAGTTGCTGAGTGAAAACCCACATATGGGCCGCCCTGCAACGGCGATCGGAAAGGGGGTGCGCAGGCATGAGCATAAAAGCCATGTCATTCTTTACGAGATTGACCGCTCCGGTATCCTCGTCATCGCGGTGGTGCATGCCCGAAGCGTCCGCCGCCTAAAGCTCTGAAGTCCGGGAAGCGATCCCGGCGTCATCACTGCTGCTGATGTTTCCCGATCGATTAAAGACACTCGGACTTATTGATATGCCTGAATTAGGTCACGATGCCCACCATCTCCGTCAGTATTGAAACCCCGCTTCAGCCGGACGTTACCGCGCTGTTGCAGCAGTCCGATTCCGTGGCGGCGCGGCTTTACCCGGGGGAGTATCGGCGCCCCATCGATGCGGGGTTTCTGGCCAAGCCCGGGACGGATGTTCTTGTTGCGCGGCGTAAGGGGCTGGCGCTGGGCATGTGCGTGCTGTTTAACCGCGGGGATTGCACGATAGAGTTGAAGCGGATGATCGTGGACAGCGCGGCCCGCGGCATGGGCATCGGCTGGGCGCTTGTCGAGGCGGCGGAGGTTCGCGCGCGGGCGCTCGATGCCGAGACCATGCTGCTGGAGGTTGGGGTGCGCAATGTCGAGGCACAGCAGCTTTATCAGCGCGCTGGCTTTGAACCATGCCCAGCCTTTGCGCCCTACCACGCCTCACCCATCAGCCTCTTTATGCGCCTTTCCCTGGTATGAGGGGTGTTTGAGCAGGGACTTTGGCGATAGAGAGGTCAGAGAGAGGGCGGGAGCCGGTAGCACAGGGTGGTGGAATTAGCGGGTTGAAGGTCAAGGTTGTCTTGCTCCTTACAACGTTTTTGCTGGCGCGGGATTGCCTGGCGGAGCATGACTGGCGGCAACTCAAGGGCGTTCCGGGCTATCTGACAAGTGCTATCGAAATTGCCACTAATGGTCCCGACGACCTTCCTGCTCATCTTTATTTGACGTGCTCTCAAGACGCACATCTGCAGTTGCTGTTGTCAACGCGAATACCCAGTCCCGCGCGAAGAGATCGCTTCGACGAGGGCGGCCTCTACGACGGTACTTTGATAATACATGAGAAGAAAGTCTTTGATCCGTCCATGTCGACAATGCCTTTGATGTTCTATGTCGTGAGGATAGGGCCGAATATCGGCTGGTTTAAAGCGCTGTTCGTTGACGTGCCTCCCGGCGAACCCGACACCATCATCACCCCTCCGCTGGCACCAGAGGAGTTTGATTCAATCGCAAAATTGTTTGAAGAAACACCCCCTCCCGTTAGTGTTTCGGTCGGCGGGATCGACGAAACAGGTGTCTATATGGAGGCCATCGTCCCGGGAACGGCACTACGCGAATTTCGATCTGAGTGCCAGCCGGTAATCGCCCCAAAGCCTTAGAGGTTTTACCATGGCGGCAGCTCGATATTTCCGCGCACCAGCTCATAACTCCTTCAGCAGCGCTATGAAGGCGCGCAGGCTGGCGGGGACGTGGCGGCGGCCGGGGTAGTAGAGGCACAGGCCCTCGATCTGCGGGCACCAGTCGTTCAGAACCGTCTCCAGCGTTCCTTTATCGAGGCCGTCCCGGGCCGCTTCGATGGGCACATAGGCAAGGCCGAGGCCCTGTTCGGCGGCCTGGACCATCAGTGTGATGCTGTCGAGCGTGATCGCGCCCGGCACGTCGATCTCGATTTCATGGCCGCGTCGTTCGAACTCCCATCGATACATCTTGCCGCTCGGCATGCGGTGGCGGATGCAGCGCTGCTCGGCAAGGTCGTCTGGCACGCGCGGGCGTCCCGCTTGCCCGAGATAGGCAGGCGAGCCCACCACCACGAAGCGGGTGCGCCCGCCGAAAGGAACGATGACCATATCCTGCGGGACGGATTCGCGCAGGCGAATGCCGGCGTCGAAACCTTCTGCGACGACATCGACGAGGCGTCCGTCATTGACGAGATCGATCGAGAGCCTCGGATGGCGGGCAAGGAAGGTGGGCACGATCTTTTCTAGCAGCAGGCGCGCCACGGTTTCGCTGGTGTTGATCCGCAGCGTTCCCGCAGGCTCTTCGCCGCGATCCGTGGCCTCGGCCAGCGCCGCGTCAAGATCGCTGATGAGCGGCTGGATGCGCGCAAACAGGTTCTGGCCGGCCTCGGTCGGGGAAACGCTGCGCGTCGTCCTGTTGAGGAGGCGAAGATCCATTTTCGCTTCCAGGCCGCGTATCATATGGCTGAGGGACGAGGGCGCGAGTTCCAGCTCATCGGCCGCCTTGCGAAAGCTGCGATGGCGCATGACGGCGGCAAAGGCGCGCAATTCGGTGAGAGAAGCCTGTTCATTCATGGTATTTTGCCATCACTTCATGCAAGATTGAACGCATAGTATCATCAATTACGTCTGACTATCTTCTTTTCAAGCAGCCGTTATGGCGCTGAGGAAAAGGAGAATATTGATGATGAAGACATGGTTCATTACTGGCACATCGTCCGGCTTCGGGCGCCTATTGACGGAGCGCCTCTTGGAGCGGGGCGACCGCGTGGCCGCGACATTGCGCAAGGCCGGCGCGCTCGATGATCTGAAGGCGCGCCACGGCGAGCGGCTGTGGATCGCGCCGCTCGACCTTACCGACACCGACGCCATCCGCAGCACGGTCGATCGCGCCTTTGCCGAACTCGGCCGGATCGATGTCGTGGTCAGCAATGCCGGCTATGGCCTGTTCGGCGCTGCCGAGGAACTCACGGATGCGCAGATCCGCGATCAGATCGACACGAACCTCATCGGCTCCATTCAGCTGATCCGCGCCTGCCTTCCGCATCTTCGGGCGCAAGGCGGCGGGCGCATCCTGCAGGTCTCTTCCGAGGGCGGGCAGATCGCCTATCCGGCCTTCAGCCTTTATCACGCAACGAAGTGGGGTATCGAAGGCTTCGTCGAAGCGGTGCGCCAGGAAGTTGCGCCCTTCGGTATCTCGCTGACGCTGATCGAGCCGGGGCCTGCGAAAACCGACTTCGGCCGCGGGCTCGCCATGGCCAAGCCCTCCGATATTTATGAGGAAACGCCGGCCGGGCAGCTGCGCAAGGCGGTGATGAGCGGGGCCTTCGAGATCACCGGCAATGCGCAGAAGATGACGGATGCCATGCTGCAGGTTGCCGACCGGAGCCCCGCGCCGCGCCGCCTCGCCCTCGGCAAAGGCAGTTATGCCTCCATTCGCGCCGCCTTGACCGACCGGCTGCGCGAACTGGAGGAGCAGAAAGAGATCACGGTCGCAATGGATGATTGAGGCAATGTATGTCATGGCGCGCCGATCGGTCTGCCGGTGACGGCGAGGCCCGGAAAGGAAGCGCCATGACGCCAATGCGAAGCGCGGAATCGCAATCGCGCTTGGCCGGATCAGCGCACCAGGACGGTAACGGAGTCTTATGACCGAGTACGATATCGTCCAACCGTTCAACCTAGGGCGCAGGGCGATGATCGATTTCCTGATAGGCACCATAGTTTTCTTGCTTCGGACCATCGGGTTTCTTTTGTTCCTAGCCCTCGTTCTCGTCGTGCTTGCCTTTATTGGCAGCATCATTTATGCGCAATTCGACTGTCCGTTCGCACGCTGCACGGGCGACCGGCAGCTTATCTGGGTTATCCCGCTGATGGGCGCCATCGGTGCGCTGCCCGCACTTTTCATCCTCCTTGTCTGGCGGGGAATTCACAAACAGCAACGACGGAAAAACTGGGCAAAGCGCGAGGAGCAATGGCTCCGGAATTACGCCGAGCGTTCCGAGGCGTACAAGACGGAGTGAACGCGCCGAAGGTGCGGCCGATCTAAGCCAAGCCACATTGCGAAGGGACCAAGGTCGCGTTAGGCTCGGCGCGTGCGCCCGTATGTTTTCAAGGGAGCGCGATATCAATTTCATCACGCCCGACGCCTGAAAGGCGGCCGAGCCGTTCATATAAATTTTGTCAGAGATCGATGGGTTGATCATGCTGCTGACGCGATCGATTTTCACACCAATCTTTTTCGTAATCCTGCTTATTTTCAGCCAAGCTGCTGCCGCCAATCCGTGGCAGGATCTAGCTCGCGCCGATCTTGCGTTTGCGCATGAGCAGATTGAGATGAACCATCCGGGCGCGATCGATCCTGACGATGCGCATGTCCGGCAATGGCTCGACGATGGTTATGCGCACGCTCTCGCGCAGCTCCCGAACGTGTCGAGCCTTAGCGACTATCGACTGATCCTGAACGCTTTCTTTGCCGGGTTCCGCGATCCCCATGTTGGAATAAGCCTTGGCGTCTCTCAGCCAGATCTTCAATGGCCTCAGTTCGTTGTTGCCGGCCGTTACGGCAAAGTCATGGTTGTCGGCAGCTCAATGACGACGCCAGCGGTTGGCGCCGAACTTGTTGCTTGCGACGGTGTGCCAGTCGATCAGCTTTTGACGAAACGCGTGTTCGCGTTTGGGGCAAATCCCGCAGTCGAGGCGTCGTTTGATCGGGAGGTTCGTCAGCTGTTCTTCTACAGCCGGAACAGCTTCTTTGCGCGACTTCAGACATGTCGCTTCACAAACAAGGGAGCTGCTTTCGACGTTGAGCTCGAATGGAAAGATTTGACGCCTCAGGCCTGGCGGATGTTCGAAAACGCAGACGGTGAGGTCTTTGGCAGCCCTTCGCTGAGCGAACCGATGGACGGGATTTACTGGTTGGCGGTCCCTTCCTTTTCCGCTGATGGGAATAACAAGATGGCTATGGAAAACCTCTTCCGGAAGATCAACCAGATGCAAAACACCATGGCCGAATCGAAGGCCTTGGTTATCGATGTCAGAGGCAATCGCGGGGGCACCGACGCGCTCGTCGAAAGACTGACTTACCTGCTTTTCGATAAAGATACGCTCCGCAAGGCCGGCGAAAGCAAGCAGGCGCCGATCGAGATCGACTGGCGGGCTTCTGCGGGCAATCTTGCTGATGCGCAAACCTGGCTCGATCCCGCAAACTCGCGATATCATGCCAACCAAGCGTTGATCCGCGGTGTCATCGACGGCCTGAAGTCGGCCTTTGACCAGAAACGTGATTATTTCAGACAGACCGTTGAAGCCGAGACATTCAGCGAAGATCCTTCAACTTTGCCCTATTGGTATCATCAGGGCGATCCTTCCACCAAGCAATGCCCAGCCTTCGTTCCTGCAGTTCCGATCAAGGCGAAGATCTTCGTATTGATGGATGGAGCTTGCGTCAGCGCCTGTCTCGATTTTCTGGATAATCTCAAGCTCTTCGCGGGAATAAAGTATCTCGGTTTGGCCACAGACGCAGACACGCAGTATCTTGATACTCGCTCCATGGAGCTGCCCTCGCAGCTGGGTAAGATCAGCTTTCCGATGAAGGTTTATCGCACACGCGCGCGAAAGCCCGGGCAGGTTTACGAGCCTGACGTGAAGTTTACGGGCTTGCAGCGCGATCAAAAGGACTTGCGCGATTGGGCGCTCGGCGTCGTCTCAAAATCTGTCGGTGGCGCTTTGCAGTAGCGGCTTGTGGCGCTGCCTCTTTCGAACGGTCCGCATTTGCGCTATCGTCGCTTTGTCCATTTCTGGAGGCTTGATGTTCAACTCTTCTGAGTCCCGCTGAAGGGCCGCGCCCGATAAGCTCGGCCGCTGGCCCAAAACAAAAACCCTTTTAGCCCCGCCGCAGCTTCTGCGCGCGGCACTGTTTTTGTTTTCCTTCGGGATCACTCGGATCAAAGTCATGGACATTTCGCGCACCGAACAGCGCATCCTTCACCTGCTCGCGCAAGGCGGCAGGATCGAACTCACACGCAATGACGCTCGCAAGATAGAGGCCTTGAAGCTCTTCACGCGTGAAGGCTGGGTCTTCGGCGGGCTGGACCTCATCACCTTTCGCAAGCTGAAGCAGAAGAGGGCAATCCGCTCTGCAGCTGGCCAGCCCTATCGCATCACGGAGCGTGGCCTTGAACTTGTGCGTGCAGAGCAGAACAACCGATGAGGCGGCAGGGGCGGCGCGAGGCCGCCGCCCCTGTTCCCATTTATGATCCAGGGCGGATATTCTGATCAAAGGCGCGCCGGCTCTGATGGTGAAGCCTCTCTCATATCGCGTGCTGCGATTGCCGGCTGACAACCGGGTTGCGACTTGCTAAGCTTCTTTCCGGCCGAGGCAGCCGGCAGCCCGCGCCCTCTTCAAGGGGGTATGGCGAATGCCTCACATCAAGTCCTTGCTGACCGTTGAACCGTTGGGCAAAGGCGTTGGTAATGCGGGCGCTGACGAAGGTTTTGCCGTAACGAAGGAAACGGATATGCGCGACTATCGCGATTCAAAGGCCATGGCAAAAGCCATGCGCGAAGCGCTTGCCGAACGCAATGTGACGATCACGCACAGCGAGGCGCTTGAGATCATCGCCCGGCAGTTCGGTGAGCCCAACTGGAACATCCTTTCGGCGAAGATCGGCGAGAACGAAGCGGCACGCGACCGCGATACGATCGCCTTCGAGCAGGCGGTTCCCATCGTTCGGATCTTCGACGTTGCAAAAGCCAGCGAGTTTTATCTCGACTTTCTTGGCTTCACTGTGGATTGGGAGCACCGCTATGGCGAAAACTACCCGCTTTACATGCAGATTTCGCGCGCCGGCCTCAGGCTGCACCTATCGGAACATTCAGGCGATGCGACGCCTGGCGGCAACATGTGCGTCTATATGACCGGCATCCACGCCTTTCATCAGGAGCTTCACGCGAAGGATTACCGCTATATGAAGCCAGGACTTCACGATGAGGATGGGCGGATCGAATTGCAGGTCACCGATCCCTTCAACAACCGCATCCGGTTCATGGAGCTGAAGCGCCGATAGCGCATGCTTTTGCCTGCGTTCGAACAGATTCACGGCATAAGCATTCATCATCGAACGAGCGCATCGGGCGTTAGGAAAAACGATTCCGATTTCTGGTCCGATGCAGTATGACGAGTTGAATATGAGCGAGCCGAGTCAATTCTTTTCCCTGCTGGTGACGGCCCTTGCGGCTCTTGCCGTGCTATGGTTCGTCGCCTTCATCCTCAGAAAACTCGTCAGCATCGCCCTTGGTCTTGCGCTGGTGTTCGGCGTCTGGGCGCTATGGAACGATCCGAGCCTGCTCCGCAGCCTGCAGGACAGGGCGATCGGCTACTACAACCAGTGGACAACCGACGACCCGCGGGGGTAAGACGGGTGGGTGCCGCGCGCCGCTCATTGACAAGTGCCGGCTTTGATGATTGCTATGGGCAAGGTTCCGAGCACCTGCCGCCTGCAGACTGACGTCACGGTGAAGCCCGGCATTTTCCGATGTTTCTCATCCTCGAAGCATTTCGTCGATGGCAATGCAGGCTCCCATTGCAAGCGAAATGCCTCTTTGGAGGAATGAGTGATGTCTCGAACGATATCGCCCCACAACAGGTTTTTGACCGCGTCACCCGGCCGGATCTTTGTCGCGACGGCCATGCCCATGGTCGTCATCATGGTGATGAACGGCTTTCTCGGCATCATCGATGCTTTCTTTCTCGGCCACTTCGTGGGGGCGCAGGCCATGGCAGCGGTGGGCGTTGCCTTCCCCGTCTTGATGCTGCTCATCGCGCTTTCGACGCTGGTCAGCGGCGGCATGTCGAGCCTTCTGGCGCGCCAGCTGGGCGCCGGGGACCGGGCAGGGGCTGGCAACACCTTTGCCGGCGCGCATGGTCTTGCCCTCGCGATCGCCCTGATCCTTACTCTCATCTTTGCGTGCTGCGGATGGCAATTTTCCCTCGGCGTTGCCGGCGACAATCTCCCTCTTGCCCACAGGGTCTGGACGTTCCTGGCGATCATGATTTTTGCGACACCGATCCAGTTTTGGCTGGGCCTTCACGGCGATGCCTGGCGCAATGAGGGAAAGGCAGGGCCGATGGCGCTGCTATCGCTGGGCGTTACCCTCTTCAATATTGTTCTGAACTATATTTTCGTCGGGCTTCTCGGGCTCGGCGTTGCCGGTTCGGCGATGGGAACCGTGATCGCCCAGGCGCTCGGGCTTCTGCTTCTGGCCGCGCTTCGCCCGTTCATAGGCGGTATGTTGCCGCTTGCCGTCCTTTGGAGAAGCCGCTGGACAGCAAACTGGCGCAGCATC
The DNA here is from genome assembly GCF_037199735.1 of Oryzifoliimicrobium ureilyticum. NCBI lineage: Bacteria > Pseudomonadati > Pseudomonadota > Alphaproteobacteria > Hyphomicrobiales > Rhizobiaceae > Oryzifoliimicrobium > Oryzifoliimicrobium ureilyticum. The sequence goes on from NZ_JBBBVQ010000004.1 coordinate 49,640, forward strand.
CTCGCGCTCGGTGCGCCGGTCAGCCTCAGTTTCATCGGCATTGCGCTATCGGCGGCTTGTGTCATCGCCAGCCTTCGCATGCATGGTGGCGACGATTACGCCGGGCAGGTGGCTGCCTATGGGGTGGTCACGCGCATTTTCGGCTTCGCTTTCCTGCCGATCATGGCGATCGCGCTCGCCATGCAAAGCATCGTCGGTAACAATGTCGGGGCGCGGCTTTTGGCCCGTTCGGATGCGGTGCTGCGGATCGCGGCACTCACCGCGCTGTTTTACTGCCTTGCCGTCGAACTTCTTCTGATCGGTGCGGGCAGCGGACTTGGCGCAGCCTTCGGTGACGATCCCTTTGTCATTGATCTTATTGCTCATATGCTGGGGACAATGAGCCTTCTCTATCTCTTCACCGGCCCTGTTCTGGTGCTCGGGCTTTACTTCCAGGCGATCGGCCAGCCCGCCCGCGCGGCGCTCTTGACGCTGGTCAAACCGCTCTTTCTCCTGCCGGCTTTCATCATTGGCGCGGCGGCCTTGCGGGGTGTGGCGGCCGTCTGGTTTGCCTATCCGCTGGCCGACGGCATGGCCGCAATGGTCGCGGCGCTCGTCCTTGCCGGCGTCCTGAAGGCGCGTCATGCGCCGGGCCTCGGGCTGAAGACAGGCGTGGCGCCATGACGGATCCGACCAGCATCGAACAGGCGAAAGCCTTGGCAAAATCTTTGCGCAAGGCGCTGGCTGCGGAGGGTGTTATCGTCGGTCACTCCGAAGCGCTTGAACAGATTGCCCGGCAACAGGGCGCGCGTGACTGGAACACGCTCGCGGCACGCCTTGCCAAGGCCGGCCCGTCGCCGGCCTTTTCCCTCCATCAAAAAGTGCGAGGACGCTATCTCGGCCAGACCTTCGAGGGTGTTGTCACCACCCTTGCCAAAACCGGCCCGCACTACGCCTTGACGATCCGTTTCGATGAGCCGGTGGATGTTGTGCGTTTCGAAAGTTTCTCCAACATCCGCCGGACGGTGCGCGGCGTGGTCGATCAGGACGGGAGGTCGATTGCTAAGACCTCGGACGGTGCGCCGCATCTCTTGGTGAGCGCTTTGGGAGGGGGCTAAGCCGGTATTGCACGGAACGGAGGTGGCTTGCTGCCGTGGGCAAAATACGGCTCTGGCTTTCTCTCCGGAAGGGGATTCACAAATGAAAACGACGGTGATAAGATCACCATCGCCTTAGTTTTCCAACTGTGGCCCACTTTGAGGCTCCGCAACCCGGCCGGTTGTGGGGCCTCTTCATTTATCCCGTCCCGAAGCCGTGAGCCGTGCTTCGGGTAGAGCAACTCTTCTCCTTGTCATCGCAACCGTTCCTCTTGAGTCGTTGTCGACGATCAAGAACTACGCCTGTCTCCTATCCTTGTCAACCGCGTCAAGACAGGCTATCTAACTTCCTATCTTCAAGGAGGCAGATATGGCCGGCGACGAAAATAAGATAAGCGTGGGAATGAAGAGGGAGCGGGAGCGTGGACCGTCCTTCCCTTTCATAGGTTTGGAAAAAGCGGTTGAGCGCACACGCGAACTTTACGCTAAAGCGAAGCGATTCGAGGTTAGGTTGTCTGACGCGGCGGCTGACTGGAATTACGGCGCTAAAAGCAGCGGTGCCTTCCAGACGGCTGCAGCTCTTCTTGCGTTTGGCCTTATAGAGGACATAGGAAGCGGGGAGGGTCGCAAGCTCAAGGTAAGCGAGTTGGGGTGGCGGATTATTGTGGATGACCGTCCTGGAATGCGGCAAAAACATATGGCGGAAGCTGCATTGAAACCTAAGTTAATAGCGGAGTTTGCTGAGCGGTGGCGTGAAGGACGTCCAGATGATAGCCACGCGATAAGTGACCTGAAATTCGAGCACGGCTTTACGGATGATTCTGCTCCACGCTTTTTGCGGGTCTTTGATGACACTATTCGGTTCACAGTCCCGGAAGATACGTACAAGATAGAGGAGGCAGAAATGGCTAAGGATGAAGCCTTTTCTAATTTTCTCACAAACGCTTCTGGACAGCGTGGCGGACAGGTGGTTCCTCTCGACGCTGCCACGGATTCCAAAAAAGGAATATCTCTCATGGTAGGTGAGCGTGAGTTGACCACCGGTATACTATCAAAAAGCGGCGCAAGTTTTCGTTTGATTGTACGCGGAACTGTGGGCGAAAAGGAAATTGAGCGCCTTATTAAAAAACTTGAACTCGACAAAGAAATCTTGGCCGACGCTGATGAAGATCCCGCCGACGGTGACCTAGGGCAGTGAGAATAACGGGGAGCGGCGGGCGAACGAGAATGGATTACGAGAAGCGCTTTGACGAGCGGCGAGACGAGCTCGTTATCATCGCGACAGCAAGACGAAAGACAACAAGCTGACAAATCCTCTAATGACAGGCTCCTTATTAAAGGAAGCGTCTAGTGATCTACTTGATTACGACGACTGCTGAAGCCCTGCATACACCGTCAAAGTCGGAGAGTTTGGTATGTTCTCATACTACAAGCTCGCGCTGCAGTGGGAATTATATACTAGTCTTTGCGGCGGGCAGACATGATGACTGGGAGGATGACCTGCGATGACCGACGAGACCTTGCGCTTTTACAATGCCAATGCCGAGGCCTATGCCGGCGACAAGAAAAGCCCTGATCCGCGCTTGTTCGCGTTCCTGGCGCGTTGCAAACCCGGCGGACGTATATTGGAACTGGGCACGGGCGGCGGCGTCGATGCGGCCGCGATCATCGGTGAGGGTTTTGATCTCGATGCCACCGATGGCTCTGCCGAACTCGCCGCCATTGCGACGCGTCAGCTCGGAAGGCCGGTCAGAACCATGCTCTTTGAGGAACTCGATGCCGTTGCGGCCTATGACGGCATCTATGCCTGCGCGAGCCTGACGCATGTTGCGCGAACCGAGCTTGCCGATATCATTGCAAAGATACACCGCGCGCTGGTCGATGGTGGCGTGGTCTGGGCCAGCTTCAAGACCGGAGACGGTGAAGCTACGGATGCCTTTGAGCGCCGCTACAACTTTCTGCCGCCGGAGGATTTGATGTCGCTCTGGCGCTCTGCCGCGCCATGGAGCGAACTGAGCCAAGACCAATGGTTGGGAAGCGCCTATGACCGAAAGTCGACAGAGTGGCTGGCGGTAACCGCCGTCAAATGATGGGAATTATTTAGCGTTACCTTCGAAAGGCACCGACATGGATGTCACCATCTATCACAACCCAGCCTGCGGCACGTCGCGCAACGTGCTGGCGCTGATCCGCGCGGCGGGGATCGAGCCTGCGATCGTAGATTACCTCAAGCATCCGCCATCGCGTGAAGAGCTTGCCCGGATGATTGCCGATGCTGGGCTGACGGTGCGCGAGGCGATCCGCGAAAAGGGCACGCCCTATGCCGCGCTCGGTCTCGACGATCCGGCACTCGGCCATGCGGCATTGATCGAGGCGATGATCGAAACGCCCATCCTGATCAACCGGCCTTTTGTCGTCACGCCGCTCGGCACGCGGCTTGCGCGCCCGTCGGAGCGCGTGCTCGAGATCCTGCCCGAGACCTTCAAGGCGCCGTTCTTCAAGGAAGATGGCGAGGAGGTTTTGAATCCGGAGGGAAAGCCTCTTGGGTGAGACGTTTCCGGCTTTGCGCGAGGCAGGCTTGCCAGTCAAGAATCCTGCCTGCAACGCGATGCCTCGTCCTATCTGACCGACCGCTATAGCGAGCGCAAGGAAGCGGCGGCCGCGCTGGAAAAGCGCGTGGCGCTCGGTTCGATCTAGGTTTTGGAAACCTGCATACGATCTTCTGCATTGATATTTTATGTAAAATACGTATTTTACGTGATAATCAGGAGATGGATTATGCGTACAGCGCTTCAAATCCCCGCATCGGATTTCTCTCGTCGCTTTGGGCAGGTGCGCGAAATGGTCCACAAGGCCGGTGTGATCGAAGTCACATCGCACAACCGTGTTGTGGGCGCCTATATCAGCGCAGAGGAGCTCGAACATTTCAACCGTCTCAAGCGACAAGAAGTAGAGGTGCTTCATGTCAGCGAGATCGATGACGAACTCCTCACGGAGATCGAGAACGCTGAATATGGCGTAATTTCTCAGTGAAACTGCCTGACCCTGTTCCAGGTCTCGTGATCAGGTTCGATTATACCTGGCATAGAGACCATTTTAGGAAAGAACGACCATGCGCCATCGTGCTTTCCTCACGTGAGACAGGTATAGTTACGGTTGTTCCGATTACTCATTCATTCCCGGATATTGGGGAGGAAGACCAATCGTTGCAGATACCCCAAGATGTCTGCCAGGCAATGGGTTTGGATGACGATATCAATTACGTCCGACTAAGTGAAGTTAACCGTTTTGGCTGGCCTTCGGACCGTATCAAGCCATTGCCAAACGATCCCTCTCGCTGTGACTACGGCCTTGTTCCGAAAGAATTCTTTCTAGAAATAAAGAAGCGTCTAGCAGATGCGGTTCGAGCAGGTCGGCTCAACGCCTCCAACGTTTGAACAATCCACTGATTAACCAAACCAAGGCCGTGAAGCTGCAATCAGGATTGTGGCAACGGTTCCCTATGTCGGCTTTGCGGCGGGAGTGTCGTTCAGGCGGCTGCCGGCGACTGCCTCCGGCAGGAGAGCATGACCGCGATGAAGGCGGCGATGCCGATGAAGCCGAGGCAGGCGTTGGCCAGGAGGGCGGAGCCGAGGCCGACTTTCTCTATGGTCGCGGCAAAGACGAAGGGAGACCCGGCGCCGACCGCCAATCGGGCGGCTGCCATCTTTCCCGTAATCGCCCCGTAACCCTCGGAGCCGAAAAGATAAAGCGGCAGGCCGCCCTGCGCGATGCTGTTGATGCCGGAGCCGAGGCCGAGGCACACGGCAAAGGCAACCGCTCCCGGCAACCAGCTGCCGGAGATGAGAAGTATCAAGGTTCCGCTCACGATCAGTACGCCGGAAAGAACGGCGAGCATTGGCGGCAAAAGCCTCTTTCCAAAAACCATGTTGATCAAACGGCTCAGCACCTGAGCGGGGCCGAAGAGTGCGCCGATCACAACAGCCGCGCCGCCCAGCCCGAGCGATCCGAGCATGGGCACCATATGGGCGAGGATGGCGGTGAGCGTGAAGCCGGTGAGCGCGAAGGCGCTGGAAACGAGGATCATGCCGCGATAACGCAGATGCGCCGGGATCGCACCGATGACGATCTGCCTCTTGTGTGTCGCCGTGCCGGCCGCAGATTTTGCTTTCGCCGTTCGCATCATCCAGAAGTGAATGGGCATGCAGATGAAGAAGTTGAGGGCGGCGAAGATGAGATAGATCTCCCGCCAGGTAAGGTGGGTGCAAAGCGCCGTTGCGATCGGCCAGAAGAGCGTCGAGGCAAAGCCGCCGATCAGCGTCAAGTAGGTTATGGCGCGCGGCGCTGATTGCGGGTTGCTTTCAACAACTGCGGCAAAGGCTGCCTGATACTGCACCATGCCGGCGCAAATTTCGGCAAGGACGGTGGCAATAGCGAAGGTGGCTAGCGACGGCGCGGCGGCGCAGAGCGCCAGCATCAATGCCGCAAGGGCCGATCCAGCGGTCATGATGGCGGCCGCGCCGATCCTGTCCATCTGGCGCCCGATATAGGTGGCTGAGAGGCCGCCCACGAAAAGGGCCGCAGAAAAGACGCCGAAGACCTGCGAGAGCGTCAAGTCAAGGTCACTTGCCATGCCGGGCGCGAGGATGCTGAAGCTGTAATAGAGCGTGCCGTAGCCGATGATCTGCGTCAGGCCGAGCGCGGCAACCATGCGCGCGGAGATGGTGGGATCAGGCAAATGCCTTGCCTCCTTCGGTTTTGCCGCAGCCGGCGCTTTGCTCGATGCTGCCGCGCACAGCGGGGTGGCCGGCGCAGCAATCCTCCATCAAAAAGCTAACGATGCCTCCCAGCCGCTCGTAACAGGCGCTGTAATAGATTGAGCGCGACAGCCGCCGCTGCGAGATCAACCCTGCGCGCTCCAACTCTTTGAGATGAAAGGAGACATTGGTTGCCGATACGCCCATACGCTCGCCAATCTGCCCTGCCGCCAGGCCGTCCGGCCCGGCCACCACGAGCGCCCTAACGATGCGTAGGCGCGTTTCCTGCGCAAGGGCGGCAAGAGACACGAGGGCCATGCGCTCATCCATCATCTGGCCCATCCCTTATTCCAATACTTCTTGAAATATTGGAATGTGCCGTAGAGTGACTCGCAGCCTTTGACAAGGGCGAGGGGCTGCTGCACGCGGTCCAGGCCATGACGGAAGAGAAGATATCGCCGCCTCATGGGCAATTGAAACGCTAAACCGGTAGCGCGCCGGAAGGTCTTTCGATCTGGCTGCGTTAGATCAGGGCTCAGGCGCCGGCGAATTTCACGGTCACGCCGCGCTGGCGGAAATAGGCCTGCATGAGCTTGCGGCCGGAGCGGTTGTTCTGGACGAGCCTTGCCGGATCGAAGACCGCTTCCTTGACGCCTTCGCGTGCCAAGGCGGCTTTCAGCGTAGCAATGTGGGTGTCGATGTCGGCATTGTCTGCCTGGAGCGATTGATAGATGCGCTCGATGGCTTCGGCTACGCTGGGTCCGCTCACGGCTTTACTCCTGATGTCATGTCTTATCGCGCCTGAAAACGCGCGTTCTCCCTATCGCGGCGAATGGCCGCGCGGTCAATGGGGATCGTTTGCCGATGGCGGGTTTACCGAACTCGGCAGACCGGTACCGGCAAGGCGCAGCACGGACATGATCATGGCCTCGGAATCATCCGGCCGCTCGATACGCCCATCGACCATCAGCAGGGAAAGGCCGTGAACCAGCGACCACAGGAAAAGCGCCGCCGTCTCGACCTCCTCTTCCGGCAATCTTTTGCGGAGGCCCGAGAGCACCCTTTCATAGGCGCGCTGCCGCAATTGCTTCAAGCTCTGACCCTCTTGCGAGGAGGCTGTGAAGCCTTCGCCGAACATCATGCGATAAAGGCCGGGATTGTCGAGTGCGAAGCGGACATAGGCGAGGCCGGTCCCGGCAAGTTGGCCTTTGTCATTGGTGGGGGCGGTGTCAAGCCGCTGTGCAAGCTCGGCAAAGCCTTCTTCGGCCAGGGCGACGGCAATGGCATCAAGCCCTGGAAAATGATGATAGGCCGATGGTGCCGCAACGCCAACACGCCGGGCGATCTCGCGCATGGATAAGGCCGCCGGCCCTTCAGCCTCCAAAAGCGCGCGCGCCTGCCTCAGGAGGGCAGCCCGCAGGTCTCCATGATGATAGCGCGCCGGCTTGGACTGGCTTGACAAGAAGACCCCCGATGCTTAATTCTAACAGTGTTAGGTTATATTCATTTTCAAGGGAAATGACAATGCCGCATATCCCACCGCACGTTTACATCCCCTTTCTCGTTCTACTCTCCATGGGAATATCGCGCTGCTATCCGCGCACCATTCGCATCGGCCGACTTTTGATCATGCCGTTCTTGATGGTCGTGGTCGGTGTGCGCGGGTTTATGGAGCTGTTCCCGTTCGTGCACCCTTCCAGTCTTCTTGCCGGGGTGGCCGGCGCTGTTCTTGGGATCATGGTGGGCTATCATCATGTGCGCCGCTGGACGATCTCCGTCGACCGGGCTGCGGGAACGCTGTCCGTGCCGGGCGACGTGATGATGTTTGTCATCATCCTGTCCAGCTTCCTCTTCGAGGTTTGTCTTCACTATCTCGTCGAATCGGGCACGGTCTCTGCCGGCAATCTTCTGCTGCAAGTGGCGGCCGCCGCGATATGGGCCCTCTTTGCCGGCATGTCCGTCGGACGCAATCTCAATCTTTCCAGCCGCTTTTTCAAAGCCGATCTGGCAGCACCGCAGGTCTTGACCCGCTGACGCTACGGCATCGGCCGGAAAGTCGGGATCGAGTTTCGAAGGGCCGATGTGTGGTGTCAAAGCACTGGCGCGTCCTTTCTGCATCTGTCCGAATGCACGAGATGGCTCGCCGCCTTCTCTTTGCGGCTCAATGATCCGGCGTATAGCGCGCCATCATGTCGAGGATTTCGTCGAAGCGGCCCGCGCGCTCAGCGTCGCGAAACTGGCGCACGCGCTCCACGCAGATTTCAGCCGGCGAGCTGTCGTCTTCATGGTGCAGGAGCGTCATGACCTCATCGGCGAAGTCGTAGAGCGGCATGGAGTTCGGGTCCTGCGATTGGCCGGGCGTCAGCTCGGTCTGCACCTGCGGGGGAATGATCTCGATGACCTCGACCTTTCCTTTGAGGAGAGGGCGCAGGGCGGCGGTGTAGGAATGAAGCGCAGCCTTGGTGGCGCTATAGGTCGGGGCTGCCGGATAGGGCACGAAGCCGATACCGGAAGACACATTGACGATGGCGGCATTTGCTTGTGCCGACAGATGATCGATCAGCGCGTTCGTGATGCGGATCGGCGCGAGCAGGTTGGTTTCGACCATCTGCTCGGCCGGCTTCAGATCGCGCCGGCGCCGCGGATTTTCCGCACTGTAAACGCCCGCATTGTTCACGAGCACATTGATGGCGGGGTTGCTCGCAAGGATTTCGCCAAGGCGGGCGTCCAGCGTGGCGGCATCGGCGACATCCAGCTCGCAAATCTTGATGCCGGGCCGGCCTTTTGCCGTTTCCGCCAGCATATCGCGCCGTCGCCCGGTGATGATGACGCTATTGCCTGCATCATGCCAGCGCTGGGCAAGAGCCCGCCCGATGCCCGAGGACCCGCCGGTGAGGAGGATTGTGTTGCCGCTCGCCTTCATATGGTTCTATGTCCTTCTGATGATGTCTAAGATCATGTTTCGCAAGATTACTCTTGCGAGAGTAATTAGTCGAGAGCCGCATGTCGTCAATCCGCCTGTTCATACTTTCCTCCTTCGACCTTCTGGGGCCCATGCACGGGCACCGGCTGCGCATCGAGGCGGAGAACCGTCATGTCTCGCTCTGGACCGAAATTTCGGTCGGCGCTGTCTATGGTGCGATGGCGCGGCTCGCAGAAGAGGGCTATCTGCGCCAGATCGGCGAGGAAAAGGACGGCAAGCGTCCCGTCAAGCAGATCTTCGAGATTACGGAAGAGGGCCGGCGCCTGCTGGCGGAGCTAAGGCGCAGCGGCCTGACCGAGATCTGGTACAAGCACGATCCCTTCGATCTTGCGCTCGTCAGGCTCGATCCTGCCAGTGCTGCGGAATTGCCAGCCCTTCTCCAGGCCCGCCTCAAAGCGCTGGAAGAGCGGCTGGCCGAGGCGGACCGCATTAACGCCTGGGCCGCGCCCTATATCGGGGTGACGAAACGCGCCGCGCTCAAGCATGGGCAGCACCGGCTGCGCGGCGAAATCGCCTATCTGCGCGAGGTGCTGGACGATATCGATGCCATTGTCGCGGAAGTTGCGGCGGGCAAGGTCTAGCGGTCTGGTCTCGGCGGCTGCCGCCCAAGGGGCTGATTGCGCGTTGCTCAAAACTCTATATTTTGCCTTTCTCCAACCATGAGAAAGACGCTTTATGACGCTTCAATTGCTTGATATCGGCGAGACGGCGGACCGCCTCTCCTGGGACGCGATCTGCGCGGAAGTCGCCGATCTCAGCGCCAAGGAGCCATTGCTGCAAGGTCTTCTCGCATCGATCTTTTCACGCAGCGACAGCCTCAGCGAGGCGATGGCCGTGATTCTGGCCAATCTGCTTCACGCCGAGGGCATCGACCGGACCGATCTCACCGCTCTGTTTGCCGAGGCTTTGGCGGAGGAGCGCGCGACGGCGGCCCTGATGCGCGATCTGCAAGCGGTTCGCGAGCGCGACCCGGCCTGCACGACCTTTCTGCATGCCTTGATGAATTACAAGGGTTTTCAAGCCTTGCAGGCCTATCGCATTGCGCATTGGCTGTGGGCGCGGGAGCGCCGCGAGCTGGCCAGTTTTATCTCCAACCGCACCTCGCTGATGCTCGGGCCGGATATCCATCCCGCAGCGCGGATCGGCACTGGCATCATGCTTGATCACGGCTCGGGAATCGTAATCGGCGAAACGGCCGTTATCGACGACGACGTATCGATCCTGCAGAATGTCACGCTGGGCGGAACGGGCAAGATTACCGGCGACCGGCATCCGAAGGTGCGGCGCGGTGTGATGATTGGCGCAGGCGCGAAAATCATCGGCAATATCGAAATCGGCCAGTTCAGCAAGGTCGCTGCCGGCAGCGTCGTTTTGAAGCCCGTGCCTGCGCATTGCACCGTGGCCGGCATTCCGGCGCAGATCGTGCGCATTCACGGTGCAGCGGAAATGCCTTCGGTGACAATGAACCAGGATATCTAACGCGTGCGGCGCTTGCCGCTGACATGCCTTGGGGGAGGCGAGATGACAATGGATTGGGGAACGCGAAAGAATATTGGTCGGCTCATCGTCGCCGGCTCCATGGTCTACTGTGGCCTGATGATGTCGCCTGCCGGCGCGCAGGAGACTGAAGAGCCGGCCCCCTGGATCAGGCTTTCCGGCAAGAACGCAGGCGCTGTCGGGTCATGCTCGGTCGATCAGGCTACCGACAACAAGGCGTGCTATATGGTGCGATGCGATGCCAAGAATGGCCTCGTCTTCGAAATCGAGGACGACATGATTGAAGAGATGGGACTGCAAACCGCGCGCTTTGAGATCGGCAAATACACAGAGACCATCAAGCTCGACAAACGCAGCCCGAGCCGCCGGACCATCGTCCTTTCCAAGCATCCGAAGTTCTTGGCCGCGCTGACGTCAGGAGTGGATTTTGCCACGATGTTTTCCATCAAGGCAAAAAAGATCGACTACAGCACCGGTTTCGAGCTGACGGACGCCCGCGAGCAGATCCCGCCGGTGGCAAAGGAATGCGCGGCGCGAAAACCGTGATGGATCGCGGCGGAGCGTCGGAAATCTCTCTCAAGGCGTGACGCACAGCCGGGAAGGAAGAGGCAAGCATGCCGGAAGGACCGAAGATCAATCAGGCGATGCGGACCGATATTGAAAATTCGGTACTGTGCTGGTTGGCGACCGTTGGTGGCGAAGGGACGCCAAATGTGACGCCGAAAGAGATCTTCTCCTCGTTTGGCGATGATCGCATTGTGATTGCCGATATCGCTTCGACCAATTCGGTGCGGAACATCCGCGCCCATCCTTCGGTCTGCGTCAGCTTCATCGATGTGTTTCGCCAGCGCGGTTTCAAACTGACGGGTACAGCCACCATCATCGGGCCGGGCGAGGCCGAATTTTTCGTGCAGGGAGAAAAACTCCTTGCCATGGCCGGGGCTGATTATCCCATTCGCCACCTGATTTCCATCGAGATCGCACGGGTCTCGCGGATATGGGCTCCGAGCTACGCGCTCTTTCCCGGCCGGACGGAGGAAGAGCGGATGAAGGGCGTCTATGACCGCTATGGGGTGGTGCCGAAAGACTGAGGGCCAGGCAGGATCGGACGAGAACGCAGGATCTGCCAGCAATGTATGCGGAAAACGACGAGATCGTTGACTTGCCATGTCAACCGTCAGGTCGCAGACGCCGCCCAGTCCTCCACCCGCAAACCCGGCACACGGTCAAATTCGCGCCGATTGTTGGTGACGAGGATCAAGCCTTTCGAGCGGGCATGGCCCGCGATCAATTGATCGTAGGGTCCAATTGGCGTCCCATTGCGGGCAAGTTCAGCACGCAATTGACCCGTGTGATGCGCCGCGCCTTCATCATAAGACAGAACTTCGAGGCGGGCCGAGAAGCCTTCGACAACGCGCAAATTCTGCTCCGCGGCAGTCGATTTCTCAGCGCCGTACATCAATTCCATAAGGCTGATCGCGCTTATGCACATCTGTCCATGGTGACGATTGAAGGTCTCGCGCAGATGTGCTGGCCTATTTTTGATCGTAAAGATACAGATATTGGTATCAAGCATGTATCGGAGCATCAAAACTCTTCACGCTCCTGCGCAACCGGCTGATCGCGTTCATCCATGAAATTTGCCGTAACGGTTTCGCCAGCGAACCAACTATCCCAAATTTCGCCCGAGGGGGCGATGATCCGAGTCCTGCCGACCGCAACAATATCGACACGCTTCACATTATCAGGCAGAGCAAGGGCCTTGGGAAGACGGATCGCCTGGCTTCGGTTGCTTTGAAAGACAGCGCCTTGGTCCATTGGTGAGGTCCTTTCTGGCATATACCCATGAGTAATCCAATGTAGTGGCACTGTGGGATATGTCAAGGATATATCCCACGGTACATTGTTAGACCGATGGCTGCGCTGAACTGATGCTTCGCCATCGGCATCGTCTTTTGCTCGCCGAGACCAAGGGCTTTGCGCAATGCCGGATCACCCCTTGACGACGATCACGTCCGCCCCAAATTGACAATATATTGTCAAAAAGACAGCGTGCTGCGGTGAGAGAAAGAGACGAATTTTCCGATATCCGCGATCTTGTCATCAAGATCTTCGAAACCAGCGGTCGACTGGCCGAGACGGGTAACGCGCTGGTGCGTCCGGCGGGGCTGACGACCGCGTGGTGGCAGGTGATGGGTGCGCTCGGTTATTCGCCGGTGCCGCTTCCCGTGTCCCACATCGCCCGCAATATGGGGCTGACGCGCCAAGCGGTGCAGCGCGTCGTCGATCTTCTGGCCGAGCGCGGTTTCGTGACGTTGGAAACCAATCCGCATCATCAGCGCGCCAAGCTCGTGGTCTTGACGCCTGCCGGGCGCACCGCGCTCGACATGGCGGAGCGGGCAGCCGCGCCGCTCGATGCCGAGATCCTGAAGCGTATCGGCGCGGAGCGCCTGCGCGCGGCGAGCGCCGTTCTCTCCGATATCAATGCGGCCATCGACCTTTATTTCAAAGGGCGGGAAACCATCCTGCCCCATCATGACAATGCCCGAAAGGACACGGAATGAACGCCTCATCACCGCTAAACTACGACGCCGACGTGATCATCGTCGGGGCAGGGCCGATCGGCCTGACGAGCGCCTGCGCGCTTGCCCATCACGGCGTCAAATTCCGCATTTTCGAAGAGCGCCACGATATCAGGCCGCATTCGCGCGCCAACAACCTGTGGGCTCGCCCGCAAGAATTGCTCGACAGCATCGGTCTGCGCGATGCGCTGGCGGAAAAGTCCTACAGGATCACCAAGGTCAATACGCTGCTGAACGGCCAGCCCATCGATCCGGTCGATCTTGCCGATGTCGCCAGCCCCTTCGGCGAAGTGCTCTATAGCGGGCAGGACGTGATCGAGACGATCCTCTCCGAGCAGATCGAAGCAAAGGGCGGGCGTGTCGAGCGCGGGCGAAAGCTGGTCGGTTTCACGCAGGACGGCGAAGGCGTGACAGTGCGGATCGCCGCGGTTGAGACCGAGGGCGAGGAGGAGCGCCTCGGCCCGGTCGAGGAATTGCGCTGTCGCTACCTGATCGGCGCCGATGGCGGAGACAGCCTGGTTCGCCAGGAACTGGGCCTTGACTTTGAGCCGGAAAAGCTGCCGAACCGCATGAACCGGCAGGTGGATGCCAAGCTCAGCTGGCGGCGGGCCGAAGCCTTCGATCAGCTCTGGTTCTTCTATTATCCTAAAGGGTTTTGCGGTGTGCTGCCCGTTTGGGGCGGCTACCACCGGCTGTTCTTCCTGGCCGACGACGAGGGCATTCCCGATCGCGACCCGACGCTGGAGGAAATGCAGGCGATTGCCCGCGAGGTGACCGAAGACGAAACGCTGACGCTGTCCGATCCGATCTGGCTGACGCATAGCCGCTTCCAGCACGGCACGGCGGACCACTATGCCAAGCACCGCGTGTTTCTCGTGGGGGACGCCGGTCACCGCACGCTGCCCATCGGCGGGCAGGGCATGAATTCCGGACTGCACGATGCCATCGGTCTTGGCTGGCGGCTGGCCATGGTGCTGAACGGCAAGGCGCAGCCCTTGGTCCTGTCCTCCTACGATCCGGAGCGGGGCGGCGAGCATCGCGGGCTCGACGCACGCCAAAGGCAGGGCTTTCACAACAGTGTCTATCGCGGCGCCATCAAAGATACGGCCATCGGCGTTGCCGCCAAGCTGATGCCTTCGATCGGCACGCTCTTGCAAGGCACTGACGATTTGCAGCAGCTCGATGTCGGCTATCCGGAAAGCCCACTCAACGAAGACCATCTCGGCGGCTTGCGCGAATGGCTGAACCGCAGGGCGCCGCATTGCGGGGCGCGGGCCCCCGATGCCGATGTCGTTGCCGGTGACGGCGTGCGCACCACGCTCTTCCGGCATCTCTACAATCCCGACGGTTTCAGCTGGGGCTGGAGCCTGCTTGCCTTTGACGGCCGCCGGCAGGACGCGCTGCCGGAGCTGCGAGCGGCGATTGCCGAGGCCGGCGGCTGGGACTTCGTGCGGCCGCGCCTCATCCTCAGCGCCGCCGTGCCCGAGGCAGGTGACGCGCTCGCCTTGTCAGACCTCGACGGCACGGCCCATGCCACCTACGGCATCGGCGCCACCAGCGCGCTCATCCTGGTGCGTCCGGACGGCCATATCGCCTTTCGCGGCCCAGCCGACAAACCGCAGCACCTGCGGGCGTATTGCGAGAGGATGTTTGGGCCTGTTGGTTGAGGCAGCAGGGGGTAAGGCGAGGGCTTCTTGCCGCACCGACCCGAAGCGGTCTCGTAGAATGACGGTCTTTGCGGTACTGATCGCCGATGAAGATCGTCATTCTGCCCGGGCTGGACGGAACCGGCCAGCTTTTGTCTGAAGTCAGGGATGTCCTTGCGCAAAGGCATCCGGTCTCGATCCTTGATTACCCCGTGACGCTTCATCGCTACCTGGATATCCAGCATTGGGTCAAAGCTCGTCTGCCGGACGAAGATTTTATTCTTATTGCGGAATCGTTTGCGGGACCACTGGCGGTGCTGCTGGCATCGGAAGGATTGCCGGCGCTCCGCGGCGTTGTTTTCGTCGCAACGTTTGCAAGGCCTCCGGCGCGCGTTCCTGCCTTCGTGGCGGACTTGCTGCGCATCCTGCCTATCGGCTCGGGATGGCTGGTGGCCTTGGCGCAGCCGCTTGTCATGGGGCGTTGGTCGAGACCAGCGTTCACAGAGACCTTCCGTCAGGCCCTGCGCCTCGTACCGAAAGCAACGCTGGCCGGGCGCCTGAAGGCGGTCCTTGAGATCGACGTGCGTCAGCCTTTGCAGCATCGGGCGCTTCCGTCGATCTACCTTTTGCCGACACGAGATCGGCTGGTCTCCGCCAAACTGGTCAAAGACTTCAACCTGTCGCCCGATCACGTCTTTCCCGTGGAAGGCCCACATTTCCTCCTGCAGGCCCGGCCGAAAGAATGCGCCGCTATCACCTGCGCGTTTGCGGCTCGGTTAGCTGGGTTATATTCAGATGAGGTAAGCGGTTTATTTGAGGGGAAATGACGTCCTCTTTGACAAGTGCCTGGCCTTGATCCGGCTGCAGACCTCATCAAGAATGAGAAGAAGTCATGAGGAAAAGTCGATTGTGAAATCCATATTCCCGCTGCTGCGTCGAATAGGCTTGTCGGGTTTGGTTTTAGCGACGACCGCTATTGGGTTCGGTGTCGCTGCTGAGGACAATGTGGACCACATGGCCCTCGACAGGGCAGCACGAGCCTTGGAGCCCTATGTCGTCAAAGGGGCCGAGAGCTTGAACTTTCACGGGGTAAAGCTCAACAACTTCGTCTGGTCCGGAGAAAACCGAACGCTCTCGGAATGGGATGAATACGGCATGTTCGACAAGGTGTCTCTGCGCTCCACGGGATACGATCCCGCCGATCCCGACCACTTTCAAATCCAGCTCATTTCCGCCGAGATCAAGCCGGAGACGATTGCGCGAGGTGTCGATTATGCCCGCTTATTCGCAAAAGAATGGTCGCCATCAATCGAAGCGATAAGGGAGCGTGGCCGCGATGCAGGCGATGTCACCGCGGTGGGCGCCGATCCTGGTTCCAATCGCCGCGAAAGAGTGGCCGCATGGCGTTGGGACAAGTTGCTTCTGGTCGCGCGAGCCTCCTATTCGGCGGACCAAGCCGACTTCGTAGAGCCGCGGATAGCGCAATTTTTTGGAACGCTGAAATTCGACCGTCCAGCGCAAGACAGTATCGAGCAATCACTGCGATGGGAGAAGTTGCCGCCGAGTTCAGGAACTATCTATTCCGCGCATGTACCAGAAGGATGGATGAAGCTTCGGCAAAGCAGCGCGCCCAGTCCTTCTTACACAGCAGCTCTCTTCACAAACTCGAAAGACCCCAACGGCAACTCTGCAGTCGGATTATTTGTGTTTCCGACAGGCAGGAAAGGTCTTGCTCCAACGGATGAGGAACTTCGCCAGTTCGCAGCCAAGATTATAGACATCGAGCTCGAAAATCTCATGCCAAAGGTGGGTTATAAGCTCGATCAGGATGTCGCTTTTATCCCTGAGGAAAAGCTCGGTGATTCAGAGCGCGGCTATATCGATGCGGTTACCTTGCAGGGGAGCGGCCAGCGAATCCGTGCGAAGACTGTCGTGAGCGTCAAAGGCGATATGATCGTTGCCGTCGCCTCCATCAGCGCTTATCCGGACGGGCCGGCAGAAGTCGCCACGATGATCCACACCGATTTCGTAACGCGCGTGCTCAGTGATGGTCTTACCAAGCAGCTGAACTGAGGGATTTATCTCACCCTCAGAACGCTAAAGACAGATTACATCGCAACCAAATCAATGACCTGATACATATGTGATTAGAGACCGTTACTTGATCGCGGTCACGAGATGGGCGCAGATTTCTCCGGTGATTTCGCCGGTGCCGAAGCGCGCTTCAAGGGCGGCGGCGACTTTCTCGGTGATGGTTTGCAGTTTGCCGGGGGCGCGGGCCTCGATTTCCTCGTGCATTGGGTTTCCCTGACAATAGCCGATGGCCGCTTCGAGGGCGCTTTTGGCATGGGACGTCCGGTGCAGCGTCTCCACCGAGGTCTCGTTGAAGCCGGCCTGCGTGACGCTGACGAGCATGGCGCGACGATCGTGATAACCATGCGGCGTGCGCGCCATGAAGCGCGGCGGATCACCGGGAAATTCGCGTTCGAGCGTTGCCATGACGACGGCCACGAAGTCATTGCGGGCGATTTCGTCCCAGACCGTGAAGATATAGCTTCCGCCCGGCTTCAGGACGCGAAGCGCCTCGCGATAAGCTTTCAGCTTGTCGGGAAAAAACATGACGCCGAACTGGCAGACCACGGCATCGAAGCTTTCATCATCGAAAGGAAGGTGGAGCGCATCGGCCTGCTGGAAGGTGACATTGCGCGTCTCGCCCTGCAATTGGGCCGCTTTGTCGAGCATCGGCTGGTTGAGGTCGGTGGCGATAATCTTAACCTGAGGCGCAAGCCGTGCCGCAAGTGCCCGGGTCAAGACGCCGGTTCCGGCGGCGATTTCCAGCACGCTGTGCGGGCGCGCTTCGGCGACGCGCTCGGCCGTTTCAGCGCCGAAAGGCTCGAAGAGCATCGGCACCAGATGACGCTGATAGATGGCGGGAATGCTTCCGGCAAAGAGCTTATCGGCTTGCGTCATGATGTCCTCCCGATCCCCTCTCTTGCCATTCTAGGACAAGATGCAGACGGGAGAAACGGTTGTCTTGCAGCTTTCTGCGCGGCCGCGTCGTGCCCAATGGCGCTCAAGTTTCGACCCGCCGGCAGACCGATGAACGCGCCTTGCGCACACGATCATCGATGCCGTGTTTAACGTTCGCTTAGGGGATCAGGCGGCTGGCGCGCAGTTCCTCGAAGAGGGCGAAGAAGGCATCGTCGGTGGGCTGGTAGTCGAGGAAGCCGAGACGGCGGCTCTTCGACATGTCGGTGACGACCTCAATCGGCCTGCCGAGATCGGCATCGGTATGCCAGGGCGAAACGAGCCTGTGGATGTCGGGTTCGGCAAGATCGTGCTGCGCGGCGATCTCCCGCCAGACCTTGGCATCGTCGGCCATCTGTTCTTCCAGAGGGCGCACCGTGCCGTCAAAGGGGGCAGGCGCGATGCCGAACCAATCGGCGATGCGGCCCCACATCCATTTCCAGCGGAAGACATCCCCGTTCACGACGTTAAAATCCTGGTTGGCGGCCGATGGCGTGGTGGCCGCCCAGCGCAGGTGCCGGGCGAGCAAGCCGGCATCGGTCATGTCGGTCAGCCCTTCCCACTGCATGGCAACGCCCGGAAAGCGGAAGGGCCTGCCGGTATGGGCGCAGATCGCGGCATAGACGGCAAGCGTCGTGCCCATGTTCATGGCATTGCCGATGGCCTTGCCGACGATGGTATGCGGGCGGTGAATGCTCCAGGTGAAGCCGTCACGCGCCGCCGCAGCAAAGACCTCGTCTTCCTGCGCATAATAGAAATTCTCGATGTCGAGACGTCCTTGTTCCTCGCGGAACGGCGTCTGAGGCAACGCGCCCTTGCCGTAATTTTCGAACGGGCCGAGATAGTGCTTGAGGCCTGTGACCAGCGCGACATGGCGAACCGAGCGGGCCGGCGAAAGCGCATCGAGAAGATTGCGCACCATGGCGGAATTGATGCGGATATTTTCCGCTTCCGTCGGCTGGCGCAGCCAGCTCGAGATGAAGACATGCGTCGGGGCGATGCCCGCCAGCGCCTGGCTTAGCGACGCCGGATCGAGAAGGTCCGCAGCAACCGGCGTCACCTTGGGCTGAGGCTGCGGCTTGCGCGCCAGACCCCAGACCTGCCAGTCCGTCTCGCCAAGCAATTTTGCCGTGGCGCTGCCGACGATCCCGCTTGCGCCGACGATCAATGCTTTTCCTGTCATCCCTTGCTCCTTGAAATTTCGGGGCTGTTTTTATCCGTTGCAGCTCCATCTAGGTGCCATGCACCGGGCTTGCCAGAAGGCACCCAGACGGGACATAGACACCCTGGAGTAACCAGGCATGGAGACAGATGATGAAGGCGGGTTCACCGGATCACGAGTGGCGTGAGGACTGCGCGCCGCGCCGCGTTCTTGAAATCTTTTCTTCCAAATGGACCAGCATGATCCTGCATGTGCTGCATACCCGGCTCGATGGCTGCGCCCGAACGGGCGTTCTTCTGCGCAGCCTTCCCGGCATTTCCAAGAAGATGCTGACGCAAACCCTTCGTGACATGGAGGCGGCAGGCCTCGTCAGCCGGCGCGTCTACGGCACCGTTCCGCCGGCCGTCGATTACTCCCTCACCGAACTCGGAAGGCGCTTCGTCGAGCCAATCGAGCTGCTTTATGCCTGGGGACGGAACAATGCCGATGCGCTCGATGCGCTGAAGACCAAGAAGGATGAGGTGTAGAAAGTGCACGCCGAGTGGGCGGCGCGATTGTCTTGAACGGCTTTCAGGCAGAGCGGACTTGCCTTCATCAGGATTTACAACATTTGAAGTCCAAGAGACCAATCATCAAGGAGGAAGATTTGAAGCCACTCGTTAGAGTTCTCGCTGCTTTCGTCTGGCTCGGATTGTCCGTGCTTTCGGCTGAGGCGGGCATTTCGGCCGACAATCAAAAAGAGTCGGCGGCGGCGTTTCAGACGCTTGATGCGGCGGCGCGTGAAACGCGTAAGGTCGGCAGTATGCCGCGCTTGTCGAATGCCGATCAGGCGAAGGTTTTGAGCCGCTTCTGGAATGCAGAATCCACGCTCGGCAACCCGCCCTATCGCGCCACCGATATTCCGGGGCTTATGACCGTCGGGGAAAGAGCTGCTCTCGTTTTCAAGTCCTATGCGCTTTTCACTGCACAGCCTGGGGGCATTCCGGATACCAATGTCAATGCGGCCGCCTATCAGGGCGAGATCAGCCGTGCAGGGGCCTATCTCCTGAAGGTCTTCGCTGCCGAACTCGAGGCCGCAACGGATTTTTTCGCAACTTTGCCGAAAGAGCAGATGAACGATGCCCGCCGCAATGGTCTGCGGCAGATGCGGCTTGGTATCATGCAGGAGGTGACGGGCATTGCCCTAATGCTGCGCTCGCCCGATCTGCGTCCTGAAAATCGGAGGGTGTTGCTGGACGCTTTGACCGACACGGCTCCCTCGATTGCCGCGGCAACGACCCCGCTCGACCGGCAGGCTATGGTCGCGCAGGTGGGAAGTTTGCTGCCTGCCCTTAACGATGAGGAACGCGCCAAGGCCGAGACGCTGAAGAATGCCTTTGCTGGGCAGGATTGCACGGGGCTTTGCCTGATCAGCGACCAGTAGGGAAAAGAGGCTCGGAGCGACTGAGGACGCGACATCATGAGCAAGTTTGCCTGGAAAGAACGCGCAAGGGAGGCTGAGGAGGCTCGGCTTGCGCTTCATACCGGTCCTGCAACGCGTGGGAAAAGCGAGCACTTCTTCAAGGCGATCGAGGCTGCCTATCCGGCGGATTTCGACAGGGACTATAACCTGTTGAAGAAAGGCGATGCGCGCGGGGCCGAGATGGCCATCGCGTTTTTGGAGGCTGATCCCTGGTTCTTCCGATCGGGCTATATGAAACAAAGGCTTGCGCATTTCCTCAAGCGCGTTCGGTTGTCGAAGACGCAAGTGGATCGTCTCGAGACGGTGCTCTTGAAGATTGTGGATGAACGAAACACACACGAGTTTCGCAACTATTGCCGACTGGCGAGAGCGATCGCGACACCGAAATTGTGGGCGCAACTTACCGAGCGGCTGACGGACAGCGATCCGCGGCGCAGATTGCGGGCGGCATGGATGCTGGCCGTGATCGAGCAAGGCGGCGCCGTGCGCAAGCCGGGAAGATAACTCCAAATGAGAGGAAGATCATCGATATCAATTCACAAAGCGCGGGTTTTGGACAAGGGCGTGTATCAGGTTTTCGCCGCATCGAAGGCAAGGCGTGAGGCTTCGATATCTTGCCAGGTATTGCGGATCCAGTCGGTGAAGGCGGCAAGCGGCTGCAGCATAGACTTGCCGCGCTCGGTGAGTTGATATTCCACCCGCGGCGGCACCTCGGGATAATAATGGCGTTTGATCAGACCGTCACGCTCCAGGTTCCGAAGCGTCAGTGTTAGCATGCGCTGCGAGATATCGGGGATGCCGCGCCGAATTGCGCCGAACCGCATCGGCGTGTCGGGCGATAACGCCAGCAGCGAGATGACAAGGATCGTCCATTTGTCGCCGAGGCGCTCCAGAATGCTGCCCGGCGCGCAGGGCGTGAGCATTGGCCCATGCACCGTCTCGATGACAGGCCGGCCGTTGATTTCTCGCTGCATGATGGCCTCCTCCAATGGTTATCCGGATGTAACCGACGATCAAAAATGTGCCGTCTTGCGCTGCTTTTCAATCGGTTCCAGATGGTAACCGTCAATAATTACTGAAGGTAACCATTATGAGCGGACAAGCGGAATTTCTGATATTCGGCGCAACGGGACAGCAGGGCGGCGCGGTGGCGCGCGCCCTGAAGGCCAAAGGCAAGGTGGTGCGCGCCTTTGTGCGCGATCCGCTGGGCGAGCGGGCCAAGGCGCTCCACGGCGAGGGGTTCGAACTTGCCGTCGGCGATCTTTTTGATCCGGCCTCCATCGATCGCGCCATGCTCGGCATCGCCGGTGTCTTTTCGGTTCAGACAAGCTCGCCGGCCGGCATGGTGACGGATGCCGAGGAGGTGCAGCATGGCAAGGCGATCGCCGACAGCGCCGTTCGCCACGGGGTGCGCCATCTCGTCTATTCTTCCGGGGGGGGCGCGGGCAAAGGCCCGACCAGAATGGGGCATTTCGACAGCAAGAGCGAAATCGAAGCCTATGTCCGAAGCCTGCCGATCATGACGACCATCACTCGCCCGGCAACCTTCATGGAAATGCTGCTTCTCCCCGGTATGGGATTGCCGCAAGGCATGTTCAGTTTCTTCATGCATCCGGATCAGGCCATGCAGATGATCGCGCTCGGCGATCTTGGCCGGATGAATGCACAGATCCTGGTCGCGCCGGATCGATATCAGGGTGAAATCATCGAGCTTGCCGGCGCGTCGGTCACCGGCGCGGGTCTGGAGCGCGCCTTTACGAAAGCGGCAGGACGCCCGATCGGCTATCGCCGCTTTCCGCCGGCTCTGCTTGCCGGCAATCCGTTTCTCAACCGGCTGACGGAGCTCCTCGATAGCGGTCTTCTTGCCGGGGCCGCCGATCTTCAAGCCCTTTCACGCGAGTTCGGCGAACTCACCTCCTTTGAAGATTGGCTGGCCGGGCCTGGCAAGCCGCTGTTCGAGGCAGCGCTGCGCGAGCGCGAAGCGGAGGTGGCGCTTCGCTGAGGGTAGCGCCGGGGTTTTCCTCTCTGCCGCTCCGTGAGGCATTTTATCTCTGTCGCTGGAAATATTCCTTTCGATCGAACGGATTAGGCCCGGTGCGGGCGCGGATAGGCGGGGAGATCTGCGAGGCCAAGGGCGCGTAGTGCTCAAACGCGCTCTCCATGGTTCCGCTGCCGCTGGTCAGGCCCAGCAATTGCTGCTGGATCGCCTGAACCTTGGCCGCGGGCATTGTGCCTTCGAGCCTTGCTCGTGCCTCCGTCACCTCTGTTTGTTCGACCGCTGCGGCATTCTTGCCCAGCAGGGTGAGAAGCGGGCTGAGGCTCTTTGCGGGCGCGTCGATCGTAAAGCGATCAACCGGCTCGCATACGATCGTCTGCGCCTTTTCAAGCGCCTCTGCCAGCACCAGCGGCGTCAGGCCGCGAAAATCGGCGGCCGTGGTCTGCGGGGAGGTTTGCGCCGCTGCCGTCAGCGCGATATGGCAATCGATGATCTGCCAGCCGAAGATGCCCTGCTTTAGGACGTCGAAGACCGTTTCCTCCACGGCCTTGTAGAAGGCCGCCGGCATTTGGCCGAGGTCAACCTCCAGCGCAAAGCTGTTGCCGCTGCCGGGCGGGCGTGGTTCGGCCCTGAGGCCGACTGTGGCAAGATAGGGATTGGGCGCCCTGAAGATTATCTCCAGGCCTTCCCCTATCCCGATGAGGCGCTCGGCATAGAGCACCGTGCTTTCCTCAAAGCGCGCCGCAATGGAAAACTCGCTTTGCAGCATGGCGGCGATGACCTCCTTCTGCACCTCGCCGTAAAGCGAAAGGAAGAGATCGCGGCTTTCCTCGTCGCGGCGCAGATTGATCAGCGGATCCTGCTCAGCCAGTTGATCGAGCGCCAGCCACAGCTTTGTGTGATCGCCCGGATGGCAAGCCACCACCCGTGTTTCCAGCGTTGGCGGGGCAAAAGTCGCATCGACTGTTCGGTCCGATCCCGGCGCTCCTTTCATGTCCTTTGAGAGGAGTCCGATCCGGTCTCCGCTGCGCGCCGTCGCAAGGCCGGAAAGGCGCGCGATCTCACCCGCCTCGGCCATGCCGGTCTGCTCCATGCGCCCCTTACGGAATACATGAATGCCGGTGACGCGGGCCGGGCCGGCGGGCAGATCGAGGGTCTGGCGAAGGGCAATGCGCCCGGAGGAAAGCTGGAGGTAAGCAAGCTTTTCGCCGCCCCAGCCACGCTCGATCTTGAAGATGCGGGCTGAGAGGGGGGCATCGAGATCGGCATCGCGCGCCGGCAAGAGATCCGCAAGTGCCGGCAAAAGCGCAGCGACCCCGATGCCCGATAGCGCAGCGCCGGCGAAGGCCGGATGGAGGCGGCCTTGCGCAACCTGGCCGGCGAGGCTCTGCATCAGGCGGGCGGAATCGATGCGGCGCGGCGAAAGCAGGTAGTCTGCCAGCAAGGTCTCGTCGTGATCGGCAAGCTGTTCGATGAGCCGCGTGCGGTGCGGCTCTGCCGTCAGGTCGCAAGGATCGGCTGTTGCCAGGCGGCTGCCGGCACCGCGCACCTCGCACATCGCAACGGGCGTAACGACAAGCTCCGCGCCGAGCGTTTCCAAGAGTTCGTCATAGCGCGCACCGAGGCGATCCACCTTATTGATGAAAAGGAGGAAGGGAACGCCGAGCCGCTTGAGGGCGCGCACTAGGACCCGCGTTTGCGCCTGCACACCCTCGACCGCCGAAACCACCAGAATGGCGGCATCGAGAAGGCCGAGCACACGCTCCACTTCCGCGATGAAGTCGGGATGGCCGGGCGTATCGATGAGGTTGACGATGCGGCCGGCCACCTCGAACGAAACAACGGCGGCCTTGATGGTGATGCCGCGCTCGCGCTCCAGCGCCATGTTGTCCGTCAGCGTATTGCCGGCATCGACGCTGCCGGGCTTTTCAATGACACCTGCTTCGAAAAGAATCCGTTCAGTCAGGCTTGTCTTGCCTGCATCCACATGGGCAAGGATGCCCAAATTCAAACTGCGCATGAACCACCAGTTTCTCAGAATTCGGAAGGCGAATGTCGTGAGATGATGATCTGCGCATTGGGACCTCTTCAGGTTTGTGGCGGCTATGCCAGCGGCGGGTGTGCGGCACCTTGGCAGGCATTGCAATCTAGCGCTGCAGAAAAAAATATGTCAAGCCAGCAGCGAGCTGCAGCATTTTCTCCCGTCCGAGATCGCTTTAGTTTGTTTTCGAGATTTTGAGGGATGCCATTCGCTGGGATCTTCCTAGATCTGCGTTGCATTGGCTTTTGTCGTCTTTGCTTCATTCAAGATGGGGGCGTCCCGTGTTTTCAACGAGTGCTGACATAATCCGCAGCAACTTTCTGTTGCTTCTGCTGCTGGTGCTAATGGGCGTGGGGACTGATATTGCGGCCGCTTACTCGCCGGCGGCGATGTGGGTGATGACGGGCGTCAATTTTGTGGGGGTCAGCTTCTGGCAGGTGAAAGTTGTTCAGGCGGTGTTGAGCGAGACGAGGGGAGCTCGCTGGCAGGTCCGCGCAACGATCATCGTCGTCCTGAAAGGCATCGCTGTCTTCCTGTTTTCGCTTCTGTGTGCGACGGTGTTTTTGGTCGCGATCAGGATGGCACATATTGTGGATTATCTGACCGCGCTCAGGATCGCAGCCTTGTTTTTTACGGCTGTTTATTTTCTCTTACTCGTTGTGTCGCGCACCTGGGTTCCAGCTGGCGTTCATGGGCAACATGGTACGCTGAAGCGCGCAATCCGCACGGGCCTCAAGCGCTTTGTCCCGTGCCTTCTTTTCTTAGGATTTATGGGGCTTGTGTTCTTAGCGCTTATATTTCTGGCGATCTTTGCTGCGGCCGGTTTCAGTTTCGAGGTACTTGGAAGGGAAAAGCTTGACGCCGCCGAGGTAGCCGCGTCGGTCTTCAGAAACCTTGTTTCGTACGGGTTCATCACCTTGTGGATGGTGGTTTCGACGCGCGATTATGTGGCGCTGGAAGAGGTCGATATGGGCGAGAAACTTCTCGCGGTGTTTTGATGGGTTTATCGGACGGGACCGGCTTGCGGCTGTCAGGCAGTGGTCGGCTCATCCGTCAAGATCGCCTCCAGCGCTTCGACGAGGCGTTCGCACTCGGCGTCTGTGCCGATGGAAATGCGCAGGTAATTGTCGATGCGTGGCTTGTTGAAGTGGCGCACGAGGATGGCGCGGGCTTTCAACGCAGCGGCAAGCTCAGCGCCACTGCGCGTTGCATGGGCAGCAAACACGAAATTGGCCGAAGATGGCAATATGTGGAAGCCAAGGCTACCGAGCGTGGCGGAGAGCCGCTCGCGGGTCTGCACGATCATTTCGCAATGCTGCTCGAACCAGTCGCGATCCTGCCAGGCGGCAAGGCCGCCCTCCTGGGCGAGCCTGTCGAGCGGGTAGGAATTGAAGCTGTCCTTGACGCGTTCCAGCGCCTCCATGAGCGGCCTTTGACCAATCGCAAATCCGATGCGCAGGCCGGCAAGGCCGCGCGACTTTGAAAAGGTCTGGACGACGAGAAGGTTCGGATGGTTGCGCACCAGCGACACAGCGCTTTGCGCCCCGAAATCCACATAGGCTTCGTCAATGACCACAGGCTGATCGGGATGGTCGGCAACGAGGCGCTCGATCTGGTCAAGGCCAAGGGCGATGCCGGTGGGTGCATTGGGATTGGGCAGGATGATGGCGCCGGATGGCCGGCGATAATCTGCGATCTGCACGGCGAGATTTTCGTCGAGCGCGATCTGTTCGAAGGCAATGCCGTAGAGCCGGCAATAAGCCGGATAGAAACTATAGCTGATATCGGGGAAGAGCAGCGGCGCATCATGCTTCAGCAGCGCCTGAAACGTATGCGCCAGCACCTCGTCGGAGCCATTACCGACGAAAACCTCCTCTGGAGAAAGGCCGTAGCTTTCCGCAATCGCCGTGCGAAGGGCAAGTGCGCTCGGATCGGGATAGAGCCGCAGGCTGCGCGAAGCCGCCGCCGTGATTGCCGCCAGAGCATGCGGCGAGGGGCCGTAAGGATGCTCGTTGGTGTTGAGCTTGACGAGGTTTTCCATGCGCGGCTGTTCGCCCGCGACATACGGCTGCAAAGTCTCGACGACAGGGCTCCAGTAACGGCTCATCGGCATTTTCCATTCGGGCGGGTTTTGCGCCTTCGCGCGCCGGTCGATCTTATGCCATGCCGCCGCCATGGACGGCAAGGCGAGGAAAAGCATGCCGATACTCCGGGGACTAAGCGGTCCGGCGATCCGATCAATTCTCTCGGATCCATACTATTGACGGTTGAAAATTTCCTTGCAGATATCCTACGCACTTTCGCCGGGGACGATGAAAATGCTTCAGGATATGTTTCGTGTGATCGCACGCAATCGCGGCCTCTACGCTGTCAGCCTTTTTGCGCAAATGGTTATCTTTCTCGCCAGCAATCACGGAGCTCCCAAGAGCATCCTGCTCGGTGCACTTGTGGTTCTGCTGGTGTTCCAGTTTCTGCTGATCCAAAATTTGCTGGGGGATGAAAAGAGTACCCGTTCGCCGCTTTCGTCCTTCATCGGCTACTTTCTCAAAAGCCTGCTATTCTATATCCTCGCCTTCTTGATAGCCGTGGTTCTTTTCGCGGTTCCACAGGCCTTTCGTCTTTTCCCGGTATGGGCAAACGCTATGCTGGCCGTCATCAGCCTCGTGATTGGCTGGGTCGCCATGATGATACTGCTCGGATCGTGGATACCTGCGGGAATGGCCGGCATAGAAACGTCGTTCATGGCGGCGTTGCGACGCAGGCGGCAGTCCTTTTTCAGCCGGCTTGGTAAAGCCCTTCTCATCTCGATTTTGCTCTACCTCGTGTCCAGCCTGGTGCCTTTCGTCATCGGCTATACCCATCCATCGATCATGCAAGAAAGTGGTTCGCTGTGGATGGATCTAAGCAACATCACTGCCTTGCCGTTCCAACTTCTGATCCCGGCTGTCGTGGCCGTGGACATGGTAGAGCAGTTCCGCCGGGCAAGCACTCAAGGACGGACTGCACAGCTGGTCGAGGTCTTCTGATGCTGCCGTTCCAAAGAATGCATCCGTGTACAAAAAGACCCAAGGGTTTAATCGCTGCCGGTGTCGTCGCTCAATATGGCGATAGTGTCGCAAAGCTTTTTCAGGTCGAAGTTTTACCATCTGTCTTCGAGCAAGCTTGATAGGAGTTTGAAGCCTATGCTGAGTCAGACATTCAAGGCTATCAACCGCAATCGGCTGCTCTATCTGGCAATCACCTTAGTTTTGTGGCTTACCTTCGTGGCCGTCAATCATGGCGCGAACCCCTTTGTTCTGCTGGTCAGCATCCCCGTTGTGCTCGGCTTCCAGTTCATCCTGATGGGAAAGCTTCTGGATATCGAGTGGACGCAGCGACGCCATCTCCTATCGTTTGTCGTCTTCCTCCTGAAGAACCTTGCTTTTTTCGTTATCAGCTTCGTCACTGTTGTTGTGGTCGTGAACGTCGCGTTTCTGAAGATATACCCTTTTCACGCTGCCATCATCGGCATCATCGCTGTATCGACTTTTTCATTAGCCTGGATCGCATTGACTGCCTTTCTCGGCTCCTGGATGGCAGCAGGGGTCGATGGACGGGAAGCTTCGCTGAAGGCGGCCTTTCTGCGTGGTCGTCGCCCGTTTTTGCGGCGGTTCTTCCATCTTCTGATCGTCACGGCTCTGTTTACCGGCGTCTCGCTGGTGCCTTCCTTGCTGATCAATATTCAGCCGAAAGGGCCGGCCTGGGTCGATGCTGCCGATCTCGTTTCACTGGCAATGCAAATGGGGCTTTGCGCTTTCTATGCAGTTTATATGGTTGATCAGTATCAGGAAATGGGCGCGCAGCATCGCGCCGAACAACTGGTGGAGGTCTTTTAGGGGCAGGCGGCCAGACTACACGCGCGGTGTCTTCTTCACTCTGCCTTCTCCAGCCGCGCCCAATGGGCCATTTCGCCCGGCACCGCGCTTTTCGCGACTGTTATCTGAGGTGCGGATGCCGGTGGTTTGGCTTTCGGCTGTGCTGCGCCGTCTTTCAAATCCGATCCGCAGAAGAGATGCATCAGCATGGTCATGACAGTTGCGACACGGTCATCGGCGATGGAATAATAAACCTGGCGGGACTCGCGCCGGGTTTGCACGACGCCTGCCTGGCGAAGCTCACCCAGTTGTTGAGACAGGCCGGGCTGTTTAAAGTCGAGATCATGCTGGATTTCGCTCACCGACCGCTCCTTCTGTGCGATGTGACACAGAAGCATCAACCGGCTCGGCGTGCTGAACAGGCGCATGAAATCGGCCGCTTCGGCAGATTTTTCCTGCATCGCTTCAAGCGATAAAGAAAGTTCGCTCACGCGCGGCGCTCCCGATAATACCAGCTTTGTCCATCGGGCAGTTTTTCTGCCTCTTCCATCGAGGCGGCGGCCGGTTCGACCAGCCTTTGACCCGGATGCCATCCCTCCGGTGTCAAAGCGCATTCGCGCTGAGAGGTCTGCAGGGCCTCAACAAGACGCAAAAGCTCATCGACCGAGCGACCGACATTCATCGGATACCAGACGATGGCGCGGATAATGCCGTCGGGATCGATGACGTAGGTGGCGCGCACCGTTCCACTGTTCTCAGAGGCCGAATCGAGCATGCCATAGGCCTTGGCAATCACCATCGAGGAATCCTCGATGAGGGGAAAGCGCACCTTCACGCCGAAGGTCTGCTCGATATCGCGCAGCCATGCGACGTGCGAGTAGAGGCTATCGACCGAAAGGCCGAGCAGTTCGCAATCAAGGCGCGCGAATTTCTCCTGCGCTTTGGCAAAGGCGATGAACTCGCTGGTGCAGACCGAGGTGAAGTCGGCCGGATGCGAGAAGAACAGCAACCAGCGGCCTTGATAGCTCGAAAGGGAAACTTCTCCCGCCGTCGATCGGGCCGAAAAGCCCGGCGCCCGGTCGTTGAGCCGAAGCGATCCATAGCGATCCTGATTGTCGGTTTTCACCGCGTCCATATCGAGCCCACCTTCCGAGGATTCCCGTTGCCACCTATAGCGGCTTCATGATTTCGTGACTACCGAAAATATGATCTTTCATAATTACTATAAATATGTATTTTATATCCGTATCAAAGGAGGCGATGATGGCCGAAAATCTGACCGATGCACATCTTGTTCATGCCTGTGACGTTGTTTGCGTTGCATTGAATGATGTTGCCAAACGTCCTGTCGTAACGTCGTTTTTCGATGCAGCAACCTTCACGGTGAGCCATGTGGTGCGTGATCCAAGCTCGAAGGCCTGCGCGATCGTCGATAGCGTCCTCGACTACGACCCTGCCTCTGGCCGGACGATGAACGCCTCGGCGCATGCTCTCGTCAATTACGTAAAGTCCGAAAGTCTGGAAGTGCAGTGGCTGCTGGAAACCCATGCTCATGCCGATCACCTGTCGGCTGCCCCGCTTCTGCAGAAAGAAATCGGCGGACAACTCGCCATCGGTCGCGAGATCGTTCGGGTTCAGGAGGTCTTTGGCAAGATCTTCAATGCCGGCACGGAGTTCCAACGCGATGGCAGTCAGTTCGATCAGTTGTTCCAGGATGGCGATCGCTTCAAGATCGGCAATCTCGATGCGGTGGTTCTGCATGTGCCAGGTCACACGCCGGCATGCCTTGCCTATGTGATCGGTGATGCCGTCTTTCCCGGTGATACGTTGTTCATGCCGGACTACGGAACGGCGCGATGCGACTTTCCAGGCGGCGATGCGCGCGTGCTCTACCGTTCCATCAAGCGCTTGACCCAACTGCCGGACGAGGCGCGCATGTTCATGTGCCACGACTACAAGGCGCCGGGTAGGGATGCTTATGCCTGGGAAACGACTGTCGGCGCTCAGCGGCTCGGCAATGTTCATGTGCATGAGGGCGTTAGCGAGGATGATTTCGTCGCGATGCGCAATGCGCGCGATGCCACGCTTTCGATGCCAAAGCTGATCCTGCCATCGGTTCAGGTGAATATGCGTGGCGGCAAGATGCCGCCTGCAGAGGAAAACGGCGTTCAGTATCTGAAGATCCCGGTCAATATCCTGTAGCAGGCTCGAGATCATGATGAATTTCCATTTCATATGGCCTCTTTCCGGCGGCTTGCTGATCGGCCTTTCAGCAGGCCTTTACCTTTTACTGAATGGCCGGATCGCCGGCATTTCGGGACTGACCGCCTCGGCACTGGGCTGGACATCCGGCGGCGTGAGCATTCTTGGGCTCGGTTTTATCGGCGGTGTTCTGGCCGGTGCGGCGGCGGTCTTTGCCTTGCTGGGGCATGCCGGCTTGACCATCACATCCTCGCCGATCCTTTTGGTCGTCGGCGGTCTTCTCGTCGGTTTCGGCACGCGCCTCGGCTCCGGCTGCACCAGCGGCCACGGGGTTTGCGGGCTTGCGCGGTTATCGCCCCGATCCATGGTGGCGACAATGACGTTCATGATCGTGGCTGCCATCACCGTTTATGTGACGCGCCATCTGGTCGGGGGCTTCTGATGGCTTACCGGATCTTCGCGTCGGTTCTGTGCGGCCTTCTCTTCGGCGTCGGCCTTGTCATCTCCGATATGGTCAATCCAGCCCGCGTGCTCGCCTTCCTCGATGTGACCGGCGGCTGGGATCCCTCGCTTGCCTTCGTCATGGGGGGCGCGCTCATTCCTTCTTCTATCGCCTATGCGATTAAGCGCCGTCGTCGCAAGCCGATGTTGGACGGCGCATTTCATGTTCCCGCCAGCCGCACCATCGATCGCCCGCTCGTGACCGGCGCTGTCCTGTTCGGTCTCGGCTGGGGACTGGTGGGGCTCTGCCCCGGTCCTGCCATCGCTTCGCTCGTCACCGGTCGTTGGCAGGTGGTGCTTTTCGCCGCCGCCATGCTGGCCGGCATGTTCGCCTACCGCATCGTCACCTCCAGGCAAACGCCGCCGCTTCATGCTCATTGAGGAGCTATCATGGACATCCGCAAGATAAACGACGATATCAGCCTCTCACCTCAGGTGAGGCTTGCCGATCTCGACGAACTTGCCCGGCTCGGCTTCAAGTCCATCATCTCCAACAGGCCGGATGGAGAGGAAGAAGGCCAGCCCAGCGCCGAAGCGATCCGGTTGTCGGCCGAAAACGCTGGCCTTCAGTTCAGGCATATCCCTGTCGTTCTGAGCGATATTGGCGATCGCGATGTGGCTTTGTTTCGCGAAACCCTCGACATCTTGCCGGGTCCGGTTCTCGCCTTTTGCCGGTCAGGCACGCGCGCTGCAACGCTCTGGGCGCTGTCTCAGTCCCCGGTCGTCGGGGGCGATGCGGCTCTGTCGGCCGCAAAGGCGGCAGGCTACGACCTGACGCATCTGCGATCCAAGTTGGAGCGGATGCCGGGCGTACGGAAGGCGGACGCCGCGCTCACCTGCGATGTTTTGATCGTCGGGGCAGGCGCCGCTGGCATTGCAACGGCCGCCAGCCTCATCAAGCGCCGTCCGTCCCTGACGATCGTTCTGGTCGATCCATCGGATCGCCATGCCTATCAGCCCGGATGGACCATGGTGGGGGGCGGCATTTTCAAAGCCAAAGACACCGTCAGGCAAATGTCGGCCGTTATTCCCGATCGCGTCCAATGGGAAAAAGCGGCGGTGGCCGAGTTCGATCCCGAGCATGACAGCGTGATCCTTTCGGACGGACGGCGCATCACCTATCGCATGCTCGTCGCCGCACCCGGCATCAAGCTCGACTGGTCTGCCATCGAGGGGGTCGAAGACACGCTGGGCCGCAACGGCGTGACGTCCAATTACCGCTATGACACCGCACCCTATACATGGTCGCTGGTGGAAAATCTGAAGGGTGGGCGCGCGCTCTTTACCCAGCCGCCGATGCCGATCAAATGCGCTGGCGCGCCGCAGAAGGCGATGTATCTTTCCGGCGATCATTGGTTCCGCAAGGGCCGGATCGCGGACATCGCAATCGAATTCCACAATGCCGGACCGGTGCTCTTCGGCGTTAAGGATTACGTGCCAGCCTTGATGGACTATGTCCGCAAGTACCGTGCCAACCTCAATTTTGGCTCCAAGCTGCTGTCGGTCGATGGATCGCGCAAAGAAGCGCGCTTTGCGAAGACGGCAGCCGATGGCAGCGTGACGGAAGAGACGCTGGGCTTTGACATGATCCATGTCTGCCCACCGCAGATCGCGCCGGATTTTGTGCGCAACAGTCCGCTTGCCAATCCGGCCGGGTGGATCGAGGTCGATGAGAGGAGCCTGCAGCACAAGCGCTATGCAAACGTGTTTTCGCTCGGCGATGCGGCAGGAACTTCGAACGCCAAGACGGCCGCCGCCGCACGCAAACAGGCTCCCATCGTTGCGGAAAACCTTCTTGCCTGTCTCGATGGAAAGCCGATGCCGGCCGCCTATGACGGCTATGGCTCGTGTCCGCTCACCGTCGAGCGCGGCAAGATCGTATTGGCCGAGTTCGGCTATGGCGGCAAGTTGCTGCCAACCTTTCCCACATGGCTAATCGATGGCACGAAGCCATCAAGCCTTGCCTGGTATCTGAAGGCCGAAGCACTGCCGCCAATCTACTGGCACGGGATGTTGAAAGGGCGCGAATGGTTTGCCTCGCCCGTCCTCAATCAAAACGCGGCCTGATGGGCGGCGGGGATTTCAGTTCATGATGCTCGATCCGCTGCAATATGGGCTTGGCGCCGTCTCGGGGGGATTGGTCGGGTTCACGCTCGGCCTTTTCGGCGGCGGCGGCTCGATTTTGGCTGTGCCGCTGATGGTTTACCTCGTCGGCGTGCCGAGCCCGCATCTTGCCATCGGCACCAGCGCTTTTGCCGTTGCCACCAACGCCTTTACCAACCTCATCGGCCATGCGCGGCATGGCCATGTGAAGTGGCGCTGTGCCGGCGTCTACAGTGTTGCGGGCGTTGCAGGCGCCTTGATCGGATCCAGCATCGGCAAGATGATTGACGGACAGAAGCTGCTCATCCTCTTTGCCCTGTTAATGCTCGCTGTCGGCGTTCTGATGTTTCGCCGGCGTGGTGCGGAAGGCAATCCCGGCGCGCAGTGTTCGCGCGAGAATATTCACAAGGTCGCAGGCTTCGGCGGCTTGACCGGCATGTTCTCCGGATTTTTCGGGATCGGCGGCGGCTTCCTGATCGTTCCCGGTCTGATCGCTTCGACCAACATGCCAATCCTTTTCGCCATCGGCTCGTCCCTGGTCGCAGTAACGGCATTCGGCCTGACGACGGCCCTGAACTACGCCTTCTCAGGTTATGTCGATTGGATGCTGGCGGCGGTGTTCATCGCTGGGGGCGTGCTGGGCGGCTTCGTAGGTTCAAGGATCGCCAAGAATTTGTCGGCGCGAAAGGGCACCCTCAACAGCCTCTTCGCTATGCTGATCTTCGTTGTCGCCGGATACATGCTTTACCGCAGCCTGGGCACGCTTTTCCCAGCGTGAGTGGCTGTTGTCTCTTGCCGTCTGAATTCGGCTAAGGGGCGGCGGCATGTTCGCCGCGTGCTGCCTCCCAAACTTCTTTGGCGGCATCGAGATTCATAATGGCGATTGCAAAGCCGGCGATAAGATCGGGCCAGGCCGTGGGCCAGAGATAGGCTGTGATCAGGCCGGCAGCGATAATGGCAAGGTTTGCGATAGCGTCGTTGCGCGCAGATAGGAAGGCTGCTCTTGTGAGCGAGCCGCTCGAATGCCGGTAGGCGGCCAGGAGGTGCGCGGCACCAAGATTGACAATCAATGCCCCGAGGCCTGTCAGCGAGAGCGCAAATGGCGCCGGCGGGACCGGCAGCCAAAATTTCTGCCAAGCAGTCCAGAGAAAGGCAAGGGCAGGGGCGAGCAGGATCAAGGCCATGAGCATACCGACTTGCGCGCGCCGCTGAGCCGTCCAGGCAAGGGCAAAGAAAATCAGGAGATTGACCGCCGTATCTTCCAGGAAATCGGCGCTATCGGCCAGAAGAGAGGCCGAGCCGATGGACAGCGCCACGGAAAATTCTACGCCGAAATAGGCAAGGTTGGCGAGTGCGACGATGAGGACAGCACGGCGAAGACCCTGATCCATTTCCTGCATCTGACCCTTTCTATTTCAGATAGCTGCGCAGAACGTCGATCAATTCCGCAGCACCTTCCTCGCGCTCGGCCTGGGTGAGGTCGGCGGCCGCAACGTGGGACAGGATGTGATCTTCGATGATCTCGCCCATCAGCCCGTTGATCGCGCCGCGCATGCCGGCGATCGCATGCATGACCTCGGCGCAGCCCTTTTCCTCCTCCAGCATCCGCTCGATCCCTTCGCTCTGACCGCGAATGCGGCGAACTCGGTTGATCAGCTTCTGCTTTTCTCTGACGATGTGGCTCATGCGTTTCTTCCTGACGGGGATGATTGCGCCCAGGGGTGTGATCGACGGCTTTGGGCAGATGGCTGGACACCAGCCCCTGGCCGAGGCGAGATAAAGCATTTTCCGCTGTTGTACCATGCCGGCAGCGTCACCACGGAGGATAGGGTCGCTCCCTTGACACATATAGGGTACCCCCCTATACCATCGGCGAATATCTTTTTCAAGAAAGTGCGTGTGATGGGCTCTTTTGCAGAGATCCTCCAACAGGGCAGCGCCCATGCCTGGCTTTTCGTTCCGACCGCAATTCTGCTTGGTGCGCTGCACGGCCTGGAGCCCGGCCATTCCAAGACGATGATGGCTGCCTTCATCATTGCCGTACGCGGCACAGTGGCACAGGCCGTAATGCTTGGGCTTGCAGCCGCGCTGTCCCACACGGCCGTTGTCTGGGCGGTGGCGCTGACGGGGCAATATCTTGGTCAAGGCATGGATGCCGAGCGGACCGAGCCTTATTTTCAAATAGCCTCGGCCGCCATCATTATCGGCATCGCGGTCTGGATGCTGTGGCGCACATGGCGCGAGCAACAGGATATGCACGGCCATCATCATAACCGCCCCCATGAGCATGACCACGACCACGACCATCATGACGTCAGGCGTGTCGATACCGGCCACGGCATAATGGCGCTGGAGATCTTCGAGACCGGCGTGCCGCCACGCTTTCGGCTGAGCTTCGAAAGCGGCTATGGCTTTGCGGCAAAAGACGTGAGGATCGAGACGCTGCGGGACGATGGCACGCGCCAGACCTTCAGCTTTATCGACAAGGGCGGCTATCTCGAGAGCGTCGATGAGGTGCCGGAGCCGCATGCCTTTACCGCGCGGATTAGCCTTGGCCATGGCAATCACAGCCACGATTATGAGCTTGCCTATCGCGAGGACGTGCATAGCCACGCCGGGCTCGATCTTGGCGATGAGGACGATATGGATGCGCATCAGCGGGCGCATGCCAACGACATCGCTCGCCGTTTCGCCAATCGCAAAGTGACGAGCTGGCAGATCCTGATGTTCGGCTTGACGGGCGGGCTCATTCCATGCCCGGCGGCGATCACCGTTCTCCTGCTGTGCCTGCAACTGAAACAGCTTTCGCTGGGCGCTGTGCTGGTGGCGTGCTTCAGCATCGGCCTTGCGGTGACTATGGTCTCGGTCGGCGTTCTCGCCTCGCTCAGCATCCGCCACGTCCAAAAACGCTGGTCGGGCTTCAGCCGCTTTGCCGCACGCGCCCCTTACGCATCCGGCGTCCTGATGCTGCTGATTGCGCTCTATATGGGCTACTCGGGTTTCGTCGGACTGCAATACGGACATGAGACGCAGGCGGCGGCGGTCATCAGTGAAGCGACTGTCAGCCGATAGGGCTCTGCGCCAACCGCTTGGATCCTTGGGTCAAGTCCGAGGATGACGGAAGAGACGTTGCGCTCAAAGCCCTAGCAAGGGTTCAATTCAGTAGATAACCGCCGATAAGACCGACCGCCATCAGAATGGCGGGGCTCCAGAGAGGGCTTTGGTTGGTGAGGCTCATCATCTGCCTGATCAAACTCAAATAAAGGATCAGGCTGACAAGGACGAGGAGCGGGATAAAGACGATCTGGATGGCCAGAACGAGAATAAAGAGCGGAACGGCCAATGCGACGAACACCGTCGCTTCCGCCTTGTGATAGTCGTCAAGGCTTCTATCGCCTTTCCAGCGTCGCCGTGCGCGGGCACGCAGATGGCCAGCCATTTTGCTCAGCCATTCGAGCCGTGCCTCGACCTTCGGGCGGACATGATCGAATAAAAGCGCAAAGGTGGTGAGCGCGAGCCCTGTCCAGATGGTGCCGATCTCCCCGGCCTCTAAAGCAAAGAGATTCTGCGCAAGCGAAGGACTTTGCACAAGATATTTTCCAATGCCGTAACCGCAGGTGAGGCCAAGGCAGGAAAGCATCAGCACTGTTCTGTCATGCGGCGTTGCTGCATAGCGACTGCTCAACGTGACATCCTCCTTCCGGGAATGCTTTGCTCATGAAGCGCCTTATGGCCTAGCGATCGGACTTTAACTGTGTCGTTGTCGATGAAGGAAAATACTGGCGGCACAAAAATGTTGTTGTTGTTTATCCGCCGGCCTTCATAATCACGGCCATGATGCGACGGGGATGCGTCCCGGTATCATAACGTCGACCGCGCTTGCGGCGTCAACTCATCGCGCTCATCTTCTTGAGATGGCTGGCGGGTAGGTAAGGTAGGATGGCAAGTGGGTCTTCTGCCGCTTTCCTGCCACGGTACCATAGAAAACGGAAGCCAGAGTGTAAAAAACCGCTTTGTGGCTCTTGTTGTTCATGCGTTGCTACGTAAAGTAGATTGTATCAGCGCGACGGGGATGCGTCCCGGTGCTGATCTGCAGAGGGAACAGGCCTGTTTCGACGGGCAGTTTCCCCGCGAATTTGACGAACCGAGGTCTCGGTTGCAGTGCTTTTGGGCGGTTGGTTAGTTCCGCCTGTGATCCGCGTTCATTTGAAGCTTTTTCCAGATTCTTTTTCAGGCCAGCATTTCTGCATGATTTGATGCCGATTTTTTCAGTTTTCGCGTTCCTCCCCGCCTGAGCGTCATGTGTCCCGTTGGGGCTGCATGGCGCTCTTTTTTATGTGATGAGAGCGACTTTCACATGATGGATGATATTTCCTTTGAGGATGGTGCGCTTGGCGCTGCTATCTCAATGCCGCAAGGCGAACCCGCTCAAGTTGCAGTCAAGAAAGTTCGCAGCCGTGCTTCGCCCAAGGGGTCCAAGGCATCGGTGGTAGGGACGACGGCCGCCGCCAAGTTCACAAGTGCCAAGTCTACAGGTGCCAAGCGAAAAACGACGGGCAATATGCTCGCTGCGCGCGAAAAGGTGTCTATCGTGGCAGATCCTGCCGGCGAAGGACATGAACTGCAGGATACCCGGGTGCGGCTTGGCGAAGCCTTTCTGGAGGACCTCCTGACGGCCTGGAAGAGCCAGGGCCAGGCGGCCATTTCCAAGGTGATCGACAGCCGTCCGCAGGATTTCTTCAAGGTGGTGGCGGCGACGATGCCGAAGGACGTAACGCTGAATGTCAGCCAGATCGGCGAGTTGAGCGATGCCGAACTGATCGACCGGATAAAGGCACTGGACGCCGCCATTGCGCCCTTTCTCGCCAGCGCTGAGGATGGCGAGGGCAGTGAGCCGGGTGAGCGCCCTGAAGAGGCTTGAGGAAGTGATGTCGTGCTAAGAGTTCGCCGGGCGGACAAGACCGCCCGATCAAGCCGCGCTTAGTGGATCGATGAGCTGTTTTCGTCGCCGAGGAAGGAGCGAATGCCTTCCTGCTCCGCGGTGGCGAGAAATTCTTCCCAGGCTTCCTGATCGGTGGCGAAGGTATCCTCCCAGGTGGTGACATCTTCGTTTTGCGAAATCACCTCGAGGGTCCAGCCTCCCTGGCTGCCGGCCGGCCTGTGGATGTCGACGAGAACGGTGACGCCATCGTCTTCGAACTCACCGGAGAAATCCGAATGTTCCAGTTTTGGTTCTTGCGCCATTGCGGCATCCTTCTTCATTCCTGGCGCGCAGTGCACCCGGACGGATGCACAAAGGAAGCGCTACCTCTTTCTATCTAGGTATCAGGCCAGTCGAAATCGATCCCGATTTTGGGGTCGATGCGAAAGGCCACGCTCGTCTCTTACCCACTACAACCATGCTGGATGCGGAGCAATACTCCCATGCGGCCCCTGCCGAAGCGGCTCAAAGAGTTTTGGATTTTTGACGCTGGTGCCACGTTTTGTTTCTCCCCTTGCTGTTAATGCGGCGCCGGGTAGAGTGACGGTATCATCGGTGCGGCGGGGATGCGTCCCGGCACGGATGCTTTCAAGAGAAGCCTGAGCGCCGTGCGGATGATGCCTGATACAGTGCCGCTTGCAGTCGGTGCATGTGCTTCCTCTTTTCATCACCACCGTCATTGATGGGGCATGGCGGCCAGTCGCGTTTGCGATGAAGGCTGCAATAATCATTTTCTGTTTTTAGAATCGGCGGGCGCGGATGAGCGGATCAAGAGCGGATGCGCGGCCTGTTGCCGCCAAGAGCGGGCTCAGCCCGCTTCTATCGGAGCGCATGGCGGTGGCGGTTGAGATCGAGCGGCGGCAGGCGACGAACAAGCTGCGGTTTTACCGGCCCTATGCCAGGCAGCGAGAGTTTCATGCCGCCGGGCGCGACCGGTCGGAGCGCCTGTTCATGGCCGGAAACCAGTTGGGCAAGACGATTGCAGGCGGTGCGGAATGGGCGATGCATCTGACCGGGCGCTATCCGGATTGGTGGAACGGGGCGGAATTCAAGAAGCCGCCGGTGCTTTGGGCGGGGTCCGTGACGGGCGAGACGACCCGCGATAATCCGCAGCGCATCCTGATTGGGCCGCCCGCCATGGAAGATCATTGGGGCAGGGGCTTTATCCCGGCCGACTGCATCTTGTCGCGCACCCGCGCCAGCAGCGTGCCGAACCTGCTCGACAGCGTGGTGATCCGCTGGGGCGGCGGCGGCGATGTGCAGGCCGGCGAGAGCCTTCTTTCCTTCAAGGCCTATGAGAAGGGCCGCGAAAAATGGCAGGGGCCGACCGTCGACGGCGTGTGGTTCGACGAGGAGCCGAACGAGACGATCTATAGCGAAGGCTTGACGCGCACCAATAACGGGCAGCTCGGCCAATTCGCGCAGATGACCTTTACGCCGCTGCTTGGCATGTCGACCGTGGTGGCCCGCTTCATCATGCCGGTGCCCGGCGATCCCGGCACGGATTCGCGCCATGTGACGACGATGACGATCGACGATGCCGAGCATTATTCGCTCGAGCAGCGCGCGCGCATTATCGCAAGCTACCCGGCCCATGAGCGGGAGGCGCGTGCCCGGGGACTGCCGTCGCTGGGCTCCGGCCTCATCTTTCCGGTTGCGGAAGAGGATATTACCGTCGAGCCCTTTGCGATCCCCAAGCATTGGCCGCAGATCGGCGGGCTCGATTTCGGCTGGGACCATCCGACGGCGGCGGTGCAGCTTGCATGGGATCGGGATGGTGACATCATTTATCTGGTGCGCGATTACCGCCAGCGGCAGGCAACGCCGGTGCTGCATGCGGCGGCGCTGAAAGCCTGGGGCGATTGGCTGCCCTTTGCCTGGCCGCATGACGGCAACAACGACACAGCGGCGGGGGAAAACCTTGCCGGACAATATCGCGCCCAGGGGCTGAAAATGCTGCCGGAGCGGGCGACCTTTACCGACGGCACCAACAGTGTCGAAGCCGGGCTGATGGAAATGCTGGACCGCATGCAGACGGGGCGCTGGAAGGTGTTCCGCAACTGCGGCTCATGGCTGGAAGAGCGGCGCATCTACCACCGCAAGGGTGGGCGCGTGGTGAAGGAGCGCGACGATGTGATGTCCGCCTCCCGATACGCGATGATGATGCTGCGCTTTGCCAAGGTGAAGCCCGCAGCCGGCGACTGGAATTTCAAGATTCAAAAGGTGGTTTGATGGAAGCGGGTGCGGATATGACGACGAGCGTGATTTCTCAGCTCGTGAGGGATTGCGAAAGCTATCGCGAGCAGCTGTCGAAAGACCGCGACCGGGCGATGGAATATTTCGACGGCGAGATGAGCGATGTGCCGCATCAGGACGGGCGCTCCAAGGTGGTGTCGCGCGATGTGCGCGCCCATGTGAAAAAGGTGCTGCCCTCCTTGATGCGCACCATTCTCGGCAATGAGAAGGTTGCGGAATTCCAGCCTGTTGCGGCCGGCGATGAAGACAATGCCGAGCAGGCGACCGACTATATTTCCAATGTCGTCTTTCCCGAGAGCGATGGCTACGACGCCGTGCAGGATGCGATCCACGATGCGCTGAAGCTGCGCAACGGCATCATTCGCTGGTGGTATGAAAAGAAGATGCGCGTCAGCGTATCGGAGCATAGCGGGCTGGATGAAGCCTCGCTGGTGCAACTGGTGGCGGGCGACGATGTGACGGTGCTATCGAAGGCGCGGCGCATCGAGCGGATCGAGACGCCGCAAGGGCCGATCGACATGCCGCTCTACGACGTGAAGATCCGCCGGCGACGCCAGGATGGGCGCGTGCGCCTTGCCGCCGTGCCGCCCGAGCAGCTTCTGGTGCATCCCGATGCGCTGAAGATCGACGAGAGCCCGCTGACGGGCATCAGCATGCGCCTTCGCCGCAGCGAACTGGTGGCGCTGGGCTATGACCGCGAGCTGGTGGAAGCGCTGCCGGTTTCCGCCACCGATCTCGACCGGGACGGCGAAGAGGCAACGCGCCGGCGCGCCTTCCTGGAGCCGCGCGAAATGGCCGCGCCCGCCATGCAGGAGGTGGATTATTACGAGCTTTACGTGCGCATCGACGCCGATGACGACGGCATCGCGGAGCTGCGCCGCATGGTCTATGCCGGCGCGATCCGCGAGGACTGCAAGCTGGAAGACGAGGAATGGGACGAAGTGCCCTTTGCCGACATCATTGCCGAGCGAAGGCCGCACCAACGTGAGGGAACCTCCATCGCCGACGACACGATGGAGGGCCAGAAGGTCAAGACCGTCCTGCTGCGCGAAACGCTCGACAATCTCTATTGGCAGAACAAGCCGCAGCCCATCGTGCAGGAAGAGGCGATCGCCAATCCCGACGCGGTGCTGAACCCGGCATTCGGAAAGCCGATCCGCGTCAATGCCGGCGTCAATGTGCGCGAGGCGCTCGGCTTTACCGAAGTGCCGTTCGTGGCGGCGTCTTCCTTTCAGATGCTGGATTATTTCGACCGGGACATGGCCGATGTGACCGGCATTACCGATGCGGCCAGCGGGCTTGCGCCGGATGCGCTGCAGAACATGACGGCAAAGGCCTCTGCCATGTTCGAGGCGGCGGGCATCGGCCAGACGGAACTGATGGCGCGCACCATTGCCCGGGGGCTGGTGCCCGTTTTCCGGGGGCTTCTGAAGCTCGTCATCAAGCATCAGGATCGGCCGCGCATGGTGCGCCTGCGCGGGCGCTGGGTCTCCTTCGATCCGCGCCCCTGGAATGCCGATATGGATGTGAGCGTCAATACCGGCCTTGGCGCCGGCACGCGCGAGCGCGACATGATGGTGATGCAGATGGTGGGCTCCATCCAGGAAAAGCTGCTGTCTTCCTATGGGCCTGTCAACAACCCCTTCGTGACGCCCGACAATGTCTATAACGCGCTGGCCAAGCTGATCGAGGCCTCCGGCCTCAAATCCGTCGACCGCTATTTTACCAAGCCTGATATGGCCAAGCTGGCACAGATGCAGGCTCAAGGCAGCGACCAGCAGAACCCCGCTCTGCAAAAGCTGCAGGCGGAGACGCAGGCGCGCCTGCAAAAGGCGCAGATGGATGCGCAGACGGACCTCAAGAAACTGGAGATGGAGCGCGAGCTGCGGCTCGCCGAACTGCGCAGCAAAGCCGAGCTGCAGCGCTACCAGATCGACCAGGAGATTGCGCTGCGGCGCGAGCAGAACACGGCGGAGCTGATGCGCGACGAGCGCCTCTCGCCGGCGCGATTTGGAGGCCAAGCTGGATGAGGCAAGGATAGGACGGTTCAGGTCAGCACAGATGCGCTGAGTTACCCTACCTCATTGTTTTTCGCCACTTTCAACTCAAGCCTGCCAGACTTTTGCTGGAATGCCGCAAGTCGAATACACGCTGAGATTTATGTGAAGTACGGTGCGGAAATCTTGTAAACGGGGCGGCAGCGAGGAAAGATAGAGCTGCAACCGGCAGTGATGGGGGGTTGGGTGACGAAGAAGAAGAAGGTATTGATTTGGCTGGGCTCAATTGCTCTCAGCATCATCCTTATTCCAATCATGCTTTTCGCATTGATGATATATATAACCACGCCCTCGGAATTGGAGTCAGCCGATCCGGCTGCCCAGCGGGTTCTCGACGAAGTTGCGAAGACGAGGGAAGTCAAGTTCAACAGCCCCCTGTTTTCAGGTTTCGACACGATTTGCCTTGGCTCCGAACAGCAAGGTCCCGTGCCTTTCGAGGAGCATCGTTATTGCCGTCTCAGCGGCCACTTTATCGCCCTGATGAATTCGGACAAAGGCTCCTGCGCAGCGGCTCCTGTTACTCAATTTCCGGTGCTGAGCGGCAGTATCGATCGCGAATGCGAGTCTCTCGGGGAAAATGGGTCTTTATTGCTTTTTCACCGTGGCGACCGGGATCTTCTGGTTTTGGACAAATAGTGCCTCGCCCTTTCGGGCCGCATATTGGAGCGTAATAGCACCAAAGCTTGCGATGAAAGATATTCGTTCTTCAAAACCAATAGGAATAATGCTCTCAATCGTCTCGCACGCCTCGAAGGCAACGGCTTGGAGACAATTCTCTAGGTGAGCGCTGCCAGGGTCCGATTTTTTTGGTCGCGGTTGAAAGTTTCAACGCTGATATCGTCAATCATCAACGAAGCGTGTTGACGCCCCATTTCTCAAATCACAACTGGAGTCCTTTGATGGCTGGTGAACGACGTCTACCCTCACTCGCAGAGCTTTCCGAGAACTTTGACTGGGATAAAGGGATTTTGAGGCGTTATCCGGATGGAGATGACCAAGGCCGGAATGGCGTTTGGTATCCGTACAAGAGCAGGCTGGAGAACGAGGAGAAGCAGGTCAATATCTTTTCGAAAGCGTTTGGCATCGAAAATAAGCAGGGACCTCATCAATCTGATCAAAATAAAAATGCTTTTGCTCACGCTTTGGTTTCGGCAAGTCTCGCAACGACGGAGGGGCAATTTCTTACGAGAAATCTCGGCAAATTGCGGGAGCACAAGACCTGGTTCACAGACCGCCTGAAGCGTGAATTTGGTGGTGAACCGGATAATAATAGCGTTAAAGGGGGCCTCCTAGATGGCTACCGCGATTTGTTCAATAATGAGGTTGGGCTGAAAATAGCGGATTACGCTTCTGAAAATAATGTTCCCCGTTCAGCGCTTCCTTATCTTGTTAGGGATGCTTTAGAGCAAGGGCTGTTGATCGCAGATGAGACGAGGGATTCACGCGTAATGACTGATGGCCACGCCGAGGCTGCTTATAGTCAACCTTCGCCTTCCGGGAAGGATACTCTCAATCACATTTTAAATTCCCGTCCTTTTGAACCACTACAAAATGTCGGAGAACTCTATTTACCTGTTCCTCAACACCCCAATTGGCCGTGGGATCGATCAAATTCCTATGAGCTAAATTCGCGCGCTGCTGAAGGTTATAAATGAGTCTAATGTAAAAGGGTTTGGCCGCGGTTAACTTATCTTGGCGCGGATGTGGCTCAAGATAACAAGCTTTCCGTGGCCTCCCGTTAGCTAGTCGTTCTTTTCGTTTGCTTGACAGAGCAAACTGCAACGACGTTAAACGGCGACCGGCCGAACTGCGCAGCAAAGCCGAGCTGCAGCGCTACCAGATCGACCAGGAAATTACACTGCGGCGAGCAGAACACAGCGGAACTGATGCGTGACGAGCGCCTGTCGCCGGCGCGATTTGGAGGACAAGCTGGATGAGGCAAGAAGAAAAACTGGCCGGGGCGCGGCTTCTTCTGGACAGCGCCGTCGCGGGCCTTTTGCTCGACGAGATGGAAGCGGCGGCCATCAATCAATGCATTCAGGCGCGGCCCGAAGACGATGCGACGCGCGCCGCCTTTGCCGCCGAAGCACGCGCTATCCGCACCTTTCGCCGCAAGCTGGCGCTGATGGCCGAGGATGTGGCGCAGGGGCAGGCCGGCGCGCCGGCGTGAGACGGAAATGAGATCGGAGATTGCGATTCAACAGCCGGGTTAGGCCGTCACTTTGTACCGCTCTCTTCGATCACCTTGCCGTTTTCAACATTGATCCACTTATCCCGAAACCTATCAAATAGTACCCACGCGGGCTGCTCTGTTGAGGTCATAAACGAGCTGACATATAGATTGTCTGTAAGAGCGAGGGAGATTTCCGGGAGACGCGCAAAGAGGTACGCATCCACGATTGTGCGACCGACAAGATTTTTCAGAAAATCCGGCCACTCGTCTTGTTCGCTCCACGTTCCGCATAAGATCGAAGTTTCGGTCTCAATGCGCCAGCTCCATTCGATCATAAGCGTGAATTCGCCCTTCGGCTCGCCGGATTTGCCGTCTCTGAGAGGACCTGGCGCAAGCTCTCCTAATTCCAAGAACAGAGCCGAGCCGTAGCCTCGCCACACGCGCGAAAC
The DNA here is from genome assembly GCF_037199735.1 of Oryzifoliimicrobium ureilyticum. NCBI lineage: Bacteria > Pseudomonadati > Pseudomonadota > Alphaproteobacteria > Hyphomicrobiales > Rhizobiaceae > Oryzifoliimicrobium > Oryzifoliimicrobium ureilyticum. The sequence continues at coordinate 94,445 of NZ_JBBBVQ010000004.1, forward strand.
AGATTTACCGATGAGGGCGCAACGGTAAGTTTCGAAAATACTAGATGCCATCACAAAGCCGCTTCTTGGTATTTTAGTGTAAGCCAAGCAGTCGCATGATTCTAAAATTTGGAGCAAGTGCAACTTAGGCTGCGTACACAAGGCGAAGTGGCAACGCGGATGTTCTTTACATATATTTTTGCTTCCGCACGCTCGTGATCCACCCGCTAATTCTGCTTCGTTTTGAACATACAGAATCTGTCGCCAGCCGCACGTCAAAATTGCGGTCATGGCTAATGGAGCAGTTGAGAGAGCGGGCAAGCGATAAGTATTAGCTGCTGCCAGCCGCCACCCGCTTTCGTGGCTCAGCGACTTCTGCGCGAGGGGGCGACGCAACCAGTCTGTAAATATTGGAAAACGCAGGTTCAAGCCCCTCAATTGAGAGCAAACCGACGCGCCAGCGGTGGCTCGACGCAACGTTCCCATCGACCCGGCGAGGCATCGGCCCGCCTTCTTTTCACTTACTATTGGAGCTGACAATGGCTGAAAAATCTCACCGCCTTTCGCTGGAGGACTATGCAAGGAGCGTGCTTGATCTTCTAAGGAATCAAGGAAGTGGCGCCGGCGACACCACCGATCCTGCCGGGCCGCTGGATAAAAGCAACACATATGAACTCAACGCGAGAGCGCCGGAGGGCTATTCAAAAGCCGGAGATCCGACAGCCTCGCCTTTTGATAGTGAGAGATTTGGACCGCCTGCCTATCCAAATCCTGATTTAAAAAACGCTAACGCGCCGCATCAACCAAACAATGCCCGTGGTGCGATCGAACAACAGATGGGTATTCCGCCAGCCACAGGTCCGGGCAATCCCTCGCCAGTAATTAATGACTATCAATCGGTGAACCCCGCTGGTCCATTAGGAGGCGAAGCACAGCCATATCGCAATGAGTCAAACCCGCCTGACGCTGGGAGCGCTGGGATGAAGTTGGTTGGCGTAGGTATGCCGGAAACGCAGGATGGCGAGCTTCCTGCAGGCTTCACCAAGGGGCCTTCGAAAAAATATGATCGATATACGTTGCCGGCTGCACCGCCCGGAACATCCGCGAAAGATAGGGCTCCTTATGATCAGGCTCGAAGGGCTGATATCATAGGTGGCCAAAATCGCCCGTTTGAATTTATAAATGAAACTGGAAAGGACGGTAATCACCGGTTGTTTGAGTCTAAAGCAAATGCTTGGTATGCATATCCGCCCGTAGGTGCGTCTGCTGTCGCCAAAAATTCGGAGTTTATAGATAAGTCAGCCCAAGAAAATAATATAGATCCAGCCTTACTCAAGTCACTAATTTACTATGAAAATGCTCACGGCTGGTATGACATTGCGGATCCCAATAACAAATCAATGCGCCCTGGCAATGTTAAAGCAGAATGGTTGTCATTAATGCCGGGGATGAACGAAGATGAGCTTCGACACGATCCAGCCAAAAATATTGAGCTTACGGCAAGGATTTTGGCTGGTATAAAAGCTAGACTAAAAAATCCCACACCAGAAGCGATCGCAACTTTGTATAACGGATTGTCCTATGGGCGCGTTTCTGGGTACGGCCTCGGTGTTACGGACTATATGGTGCAGAAACCCTGGGAGAATTTCGGGCATCGTCGTTTTCGATGATCTATCTGATGAAGATGCCGTGGGGGGCAAGTGCCATTACAAAATGTCTCACCGCCCGGCTCGCCATCTCGGCTTTCGGTGACTTTATTCCCCTTTTGTTCCGTGTTATCACAGCGTGCCGCAGGAGGAGGGATCGATGGGCTTTGTGATCAGAAATGCGAAGGTTTTTCGAATCTTGTTCGCCTGCATTGCCTTCGTCTTGCTGATGTTGGGACATGACGGCGGGACGTGCACCGGGTCTGACACCAAAGTTTTTTTGACGGGTGTTTTTGCCAGTGCGCCCTTCGTGCTTTTGTTCTTCGTCATCGGAATCATGGAAATGATCAATCCCGCGAATGGGCGTCGGTCGGTGATGATTTCGGAGGGCATCATCGCAGCTATTCTCGTGTTTTTGCTTGGGTTCAGTCTCGATGTAATCAGGGTCACTTTGCTTTACGGCAGCAATGCATGCGATGTGCAAGGGTTTGACGGACCGATCAATTACGGGCCGTATTTTTCCGGACCTTATGACGCCGATACGGTGTTGATCGGCATCGGCTTTGGCCTTGCCCCGCTTATCATGCTGATCATGTCGCTTTCACTGCTTTTGATGTCAGTGCGCGCCTCGCATAGAGCGATGCCGCGTACGTGAGTTCATTCGCTCTGTGAAGAGGGGCTGCTGCTGCGGTGTTTGGCAGTTCATTGCGGGATGAAAAAATAGGCGCGGCTATTTATGTCTTCGTGTGGCTCTGCTTGCAAAGTTACTTCACGCCTTGAGTGGAAATCTTACTCTGTATCTCCAGGAAAAAAAGGCGCAGCCGATTGCAGTCAGGAACGCCGCTAGAAACAGCGGCTCCGGCAACATCGCGTGAGACTTAAAATCGACCAACCAGAATTCAACCAAAGCTGCCATCAAGAACGTGATCGATGTCGTTGCGAGGCTGGACAGAGCGAGATTTTGATGAAGCGTTGCGGCATATTTACGGTAGATTGCGTAGAGAAGCAGGACTGCCGGAACGGAAAAGAACAAAACGATTGGTAGTATAAGCAGGTATCCGGCGTTGATGGTCGGGCAGATCGCGCTTCCTGCCACAATGCCGAAGAAATAGGCGTGGGCAAAGAGTTCGCCTTGAGGCTCGTCGGATGTCATGCGTTCATTCCTTGCGCGTACCGGTGTTCGATCCAAACCAATTTATTGCAGCTTGTGCCTGTCGCCTTCGCAACCGGAAAAGGTTTGGGCGCTGGAAACATGACACGGAACATAAAGGAAAAATAGGGGTAGGTGAATGCTGCAGTTCCTGTAAAGCCTAATGGCGTAGTTCCTTACATGACGACAGGATATGACGCTGAGCTATGCTGCATCAGCCCGTTTCGGCTCTTGAAAAAAGGGTTGCCTGTGAAAGCGTCGGCAGATCACAGTGGCTCGCCTTCATCCAATGCGCGCGCCGTCTGAGAAGGCGGGGTTGACCCTCGTTTCACGCCAGCCGGACAAAGGCTAGCCCGATGTCTTTTCGTCGCAAACCTTCTTGAAGCCGGAAATGGACTGGCTGTCTTTCTCGGCGAGCTTGACGATACTGTCGATATGTTGCTGCAGATACTGATCAGCCTTTTCGGCCGTCTCGCCCCCAGCCACCACATCGGCCTTGCCGGTCTGCGCGAGCCGGTCGAACTTTTCCTTCGCCAGAGCCGCGTTCTTCGTATCGCCCGCTTGCTCATAAACGCGCGCGACGACGCCATACAAGGCGGCGCAAGGCAGAAAATAAGTCGCCTTCTTCTGAGCCTCCGAAAGAGGCGCAGCCTGCGCCGCGCTCACAAAAGCGAAGAGGCCGGCGAGGATGGTTCTATACATATATTTTCTCTGCCGCGCGCTCATGATCCGTCCGATGATTATGCTTCGTCTTGAACATACAGATTCTGTCGCCGGCCGCATGTAAAAATTGCGATCATGGCTAATGGGGGGCGCGGCGACCGAGCACTGATTGCTGCCCACCAACCCGGCGAGGCATGGCCCCGCTTTCTCTTCACTTACTATTGGAGCTGACCATGGCTGAAAAATCTCGTCGCCTTTCGCTGGAGGAGGTTGCAAAGCATTATCTTAATATGAAGGTCAATGCTCCAGCTTCCGATCTTGATGCAGAGGTTGGGGCTGCAAATGGGCCCAACTCACCTCTATCCCAAGATTACTATTTCGCTGGCGAGCCTGACGAAGCTGACGACGACGCAAGCGGAGTAAAATATGTTCGGGTGATGTATGGTAAGCCTCCTGAGGACAGTGCCGATGGTTCCGGCGCCTTGCCGAATGGAGACGCGCTGAAAGGTGATCGCTTGCCGGTGGCGGCTCAAGGCTCTGATACCCCTCAGAGGGCCGACCTTCCGACCGCCGCGCAACTTGCCGCTGCGAAAAGCCGCCTTGAGTGGGACGGTTCAAGCGATCTGGAGCTTGATCCCTATGGGTCGGAAGGGATCAAACCTGCGACTGATCCGGAGAGAAGTTCTCCTTATGTTGTTGAGAAAGCCTCTGAAGCGGCGTCGCCTGCGATACGGCCGAAATACTTAAACGGTCCGACAATCGAAAATGCTCAGAGACTGGCGCTCTCGCGGGCTGCACAACCACAATATTTAAGCGGTCCGACGATTGAGAACGCACGGATACTTGCGGCCAACAAGACGCCAGAAGTCGCAACCGGACAGGATGACGAACCGGGCTATTGGGGAATGGCGCGTCGCGCGGTCCGCAATGCGACAGACCGTGCTTCAGATGCCGTAGAAAGTTTGCGCAGTGGGGCCAATGCATTCAGGGCCAGTGCCGTAGATGGTGTTCCTGTAGCTGGTCCATACCTGCGGAGCGGAATTAACGGCATATCGGCTGGTATCCAATATCTGGGCGACGATAAGAGTTATTGGGAGAAGTACCAAGAGATTAAAGCCAGGGAAGAGGCAGATATTGAGGCCAATCCGAAAGCCGCTCTTATAGGAAGTATTGCGCCGTCTGTCGTTGGGGCCGTCGTAGCACCAGAAATCGGAGTTCCCAACCTCGCGTATCGACTTGCCGGAGGCGCTGTTATTGGAGGAGTAGATGGCTTGGTCCGCTCGGGCGGCGATTGGAACGCTGCCGGAAAAGGTGCTTTGACCGGCGGCGGAATCGCATTGGCTGGCCCTTTAGTTGGCAAGGCCATTGGCCCTGTGGTTGAGGCTGTTGGAAAAGCGGTGACGCCCGTGATCGGTAATACGGCGGCGAAAGTCGGTGCTAAATCTGCGACGTCGATGGCGACTGGTGGGCTAGTCGGCGGGACTGGTGCAGCTATCGGTTCAGGCGGCGATCCGGAGGCGATCAGAAACGGCATCTACGCGGGCCTTTTGACCGGGGTTGCTGCGCACGCTGCTGTGGGTGGAGCTAAGAGGCTTATGGGCGGGCCGCTTCCGGCTCTTTCTGAACGCGTTAACCAACAAGCTGAAAATCGAATCTTGAGTGAGAAAACGTCACCGAAAGAATTCTTCCATGCACGCGAGACAGGACGCGAAACAGATTGGCCACCACTTGAGCAGTCACCTAATGAAGGCATTTTCGATAAAGATGCTACTGAGACATACAGCAAAAATGCGCCTGCACGTCCTGATGGCAAAATTGCCATTGACGATAGAGGCAATCCCATTGTGGCGCGACATATTTTTGGTGTTCAAAGACCAGGAGAGATTAATACTGGTCAAACTGCAGATCAAGTTGAAAAAATTATAAGGGACATGTCTGGTTCTGACGCGATTTTTGCTCCCTTAGGCCAAGATATCTCTGGTAAAGTTGTTACAGGTAAGGGCAAAACCGCGGTTTATCTTAATGAACGCCTGCATGAAGCAGATGTGCCGAAAGTAGGTCTTCATGAGGCCGGACATCTCGTCGAGCATAAATTCGGTAAACTCGATATACCTGAGGAAGCGAGGGGAGATCTTGAACAGAATTACCAAAGAACATTGAGCAAGTCTGCTGAAAGTAAATTGTTTGCAAGATACCCGACCCCAAATCCAATTCTACCTAAGGACGTAAATGCGCGGTATGAGGATCCAGCCAAGGGCGACAGCGAATTAATAGCGCAAGGGATTGCGTCTTATGGTCTTTATCCGAACTGGTTTAAGGAAAATTTCCCTCAAGCAGTTGAATTCTTCAAATCACTTAATGGTCATCCAGCCATCAAGGATCTTTTGCACTTCAACAGTCTAGCAGCTACTTTGACCGGTGGAGCCGCCGCTATTGCTGTTGCTGACCGAGAAAAGCAATGACGTTCATCGGTTATCGTCGTAGGTCAAGAAGTCGTTATGAGCACATATCATCATGCAGTTGATCGTTATATGGATCGCAGGATCCCTACAGGCCATTTCTTCGGCGGTTCTGGCCGCAGAGATCCTGTAAAGCATTTGTGGGTGCGGCTTAGCCACTCGCACGAGTTCATGTTTTACAGGCCAGAGGAATGGCCGGAGGATTTCCAAGCGGGTTTTGCTGTTCTTCGGGATACCTATATCAATGAATGGAAAACAAGATTCCGCCAGCTGTGGCAATGGGATCGGCTTCTTTTTCTAGATCCAGACGAGCCTGAGACATGGCCGGCTTGGCTGAAGCGCAAGCTCGATATCAACCCACTTTTCCTCAATCAATGGGTACTTTTTAGATTCTGGCTGGAAAGGTGGCGAAGAGATGCCATCAAAGAATTCCGTGAATGCCTAGAGTCCGGCCGGCAATTGCCGCGCTGGCTTCAACTCAGTCTGGCGCAGCAGCCGGACTTGCTTGATCGCCACGACCTTATCGCACCCCGACTTCTCCCACTGCCTCGTGCGAAATTTTCGCCGTATGACTCCAAGAACTGGCCGTTTTGGCTGGTTGAGGTGATTTCACAAGATGAGTCCTATCTGGAAGAGTGGCGGATCGAGTTTGATTTGCTTCCTTCGCGTGTAAAACCATTTTTCGATGAGGACATTGCGGTCGAACATCTTCCGCTGGTGTGGATGTCTTTGGTTTACCCGATTGAACGGACGGGTGAGTTAATCTGGACGACGCAATTCGAGCCAACAAAATGGCTCGGTTACGTGCCGGAGAATATGCTACGGCATCCTGATTACGGACCAGCAATGAAGAGAGCCGTGGATGCCAACAAAAAGCGCTACCGGCTTCTTGCTGCCTTTGGCGGTTTCCATGGTCCTCTCGAACCATGGCTCCTGCGTGAACTTGACGAGAAGCCGACCTTGCTTACGGATCTTCGTGCTCGGGTCGAAAAGCGTTGGCCGAAATTTTTGACGTCGGACATAGCGACCTCAGAACGCAAGTGGGGTATCTTGCGCAGGGATAAGACGTCAGATTTTTTTCCTAAGGTTCGTTTCAAGAGGGAACAGGGATATTTCTGGTGGCCGGAAAATACCAAGATTGTCGTTACAGACGAAGAATTCTACCAGTATTGCGGCATCTGACCCAGGATACTGCTCGTCAGAATTTTATGGTTGACTATAGACGGACGGCCTTTCAACGCCGGTTATATCTCTCTTGATGATTTGGCGCTCGGCGCGGGCGCGCTTCATCTGAAAACATCAGGCTGATCGAAGAATATTTTAGACATCGCGTTTTGGCGCTTGTTGTTAATGCGCGGTTCCCTAAGATGAAAATATATCCGGATGACGAGGGTTCGTTTAAGGCTCCGTCCTCTGGCCTTGCGGCAAATCTATATGCACCGTGTGTAACGCGGATAGTGGGCGCAGGGGTGACTTGAACTTGTGCAGCGGTCAGCGTGTTCGGCAGAATGCGCGGCGCTGCGGGTGCGACGGGGATGCGTCCCGGCACCGATTGGAGAGGCGCTGTCTTCTCATGCTGTCGCGCGCGTCGTGGCAGCAGAAGACGTTGAACCCGCGCTGGCCGGTTGGATCGCTCGTTTTGCGAGTGATTTACGAGCCGTGTGCTTCTTCGCGGTAAATCGCTTCGCGCTTTTCTGGCCGGGGCTTTTTTGTTGCCGCCCGTCCTAACGGAAAACCGCTTCACACTTTTCCTGGACGGGCTTGGAAAAAAGGAACATCCATCATGAACGAGACAGCGAGCTTGCCCGATGGCGGCGGGAGCGGAAGCCTTGATGCGACCGATCTCGACAATCCCGATATCCTGAATTTTCAGGAGCGGGAAGACGAGGAAGCGGAGCGGCTGGCCGGGGAGGCCGGCGGAGCTGAGGAGCCGCAGGACGGTTCGCCCGGCGAGGACGAGGCGGTCGGCAGTCTCGACGAGGAGGCGCTGCGCGAGGCTGTGCTCGATGAGCTTCTCGTCAGCGTTGCAGGCGAAGAGGTGCCGCTCGGGGAATTGAAGCTCGGCTATCTGCGCGACCATGATTACCGCATGAAGAGCCATGAGGTGGAGATGCGGGCGCGCGGGCTTGAGGAGATGTCGAGCCGTGTTGCCAATACCGCCGATATTCTGGCTGAGCTTCTGGCGGCTTCCCTGCCGCCTGCGCCATCGCCGCAGCTCGCGTCGACCGATCCGCAAAGCTATGCGCAGTTGAAGGCGCAGTATGATGCCGGCGTTCAGCAGATCGAACAGCTGATGGCGCTAGGGGCCTTGCCGCGTGACGTCAAGGACCACCTGAGCGATGAGCAAATGCAGGCGAAGCTCGCCGACGAAGATGCCAAGCTGCGCTCTGTCTTTCCGCAGACCAGCGAGCCCGAGGGCCGCGAAGCCTTCTTCCAGGCGGCTTTCGACACCGGCCGGCATCTCGGCTTTACCGATGAGGAAATGCGCGACTTTACCGACCACCGCTATCTCAAGGTGATCCATTTTGCCCGGCTCGGCCTGCAAGCCGAACAGGCGAGGGCCGCGGCGATGCGCAAGGTCAACAACGCCCCGCCGCCTGTGCCGCGCGGTAAGGCGGCCAACCGAAACACCGAGAACCGCCGCAGCCGGGAGGCCATGGCGCGCCTGACGCAGAGCGGCTCGCTGCGCGATGCGCTGGAGATCGATTTTTAATCGGCGACCAAGCCTGTTCGCAAATGCGCCTCGTCCATCAGGCTTGGGAAAACAAGTCCGATTTTTGGGGTCGACGGTCTAGGGCCAGTTGCTATTCACATTCCAGGCCGAATTCATCGCGATATTGTTGCAACTCTTCCTTCGGGCCGGCCAAAAGCAAGGGGCAGGCGGTATAATTGCCCTTCATCTTGCCATGGTCCACATAGGTCCAGTCGAAGATATCGGACTTTTTGAACTCCACCTTCTCGTCGGGCTTAATGTTCTGGATATATTGCGGCGTGTCGCCCAATAGAGCGGTGTAATGATCGCCGGACGGCTTGATCTGATAAACCCACATATATTCGACCTGGGCGCCGGCCTGATCCGTGGTGAGCGCAATGCCGGTGCCTTTATCCTCGAAACCCAGCTTCACTGCGTAATTTTCCGTGCCTTCTGGTGGGTTGCTCAGTTTCTCGAGAAAATCGTCGAGGCCTTTTTCGGATTTTTCGTGTGCCTTGATCATGGCTGGATCGCCATTAGGGCTCATCTTCACGTTTGGGTTGTCTTGGGAAAGCGCCGATTGCAGACCAAGAAGGACAGTGAAAAGCGTGGTAGCTGCGAAGGCTGAAAGAACAGAGCGTATCATTTGACCAACCTGAAATTGCTGAAAACATTCGCAAAGAATAAGAGTCACAGGTCGAATTTCAATCGGCTCTGCGCAGGAATGCACGCAATGCGGCGGTAAAGCTGCCGTATTCGCAGAGGCTACCGACATCATCTCATTTCGTTGGCGGGACAAGGCAGCATCGCTGCCCTTTTGCTGCGCCGACGTTCGAACTCAAGCATCGGAAACGTCCGGCATCGAAAAGGATGGCGGCACCGATGCGCGTTGAGCGGGCGGAAGGCCCGTACTATTTCCCTCCATTATCAAGGATATCAATATGGCCGTAGTGACCAACACCTTCCGCACCACCAACGCGGTCGGCAACCGAGAAGATCTTTCCGACGTCGTGTCGCGCATCACGCCCGAGGATACGCCGATCTATTCCATGATCGAAAAGGGCAAGGCGAAGTCGATGCATCCCGAATGGGAGACGGATGAGCTGGCCGCGCCCGGCGTCAACGCTCACGAAGAGGGCGAGGAATATGACTTCGACGCCATCAGCCCGCCGACCCGCGTTGGGAACTATACCCAGATCTTCCGCAAGACATGGATCATCTCCGGCACGCAGGAAGAGGTGGACGAGGCCGGCAAGGTGCAAAAGCGCAAATACCAGAAGGCCAAGAAGGGCGTCGAAATCCGCAAGGATATCGAATTTGCCATCGTGTCCAACCAGGCATCGGTGGGAGGCGCGGTGCGCCGGCTCGGCGGTCTGCCAAGCTGGATCGCCACCAATGCCTCGCGCGGGGCAAGCGGCGCCAATGGCGGCTTCGTCAGCGGCTTTACCACGCCGGCCACCAATGGCACGCAGCGCGCTTTTACCAAGTCGATCCTCGACGGCGTGATGCAGCAGGGCTTCAACAACGGCGCGAAGTTCAAGCATGTGATCGGCTCGTCTTTCGTGAAGAGCACCTTCGTGACCTTCATGTCGGACGCCAATGTCGCGCCCTTCCGCTACGCCGTGTCGAGCGGGGGCGAGCGCAATACTATCGTTGCGACGGCCGATTTCTACGAGGGGCCATTCGGGAAGGTGCTGGTGCATCCCTCGACCATCCAGTCGAGCGCGCCGCTCGCCCGCAATGCCTTCTTCCTCGATCCGAACTTCGTGGAATTCCTGTGGCTGCGCAAGATCCAGGAAGATACCGATGTCGCCAAGACGGGCGATGCCGATAAGGGCGTCATCATCGGTGAAGGCACGCTGAAGGTTTCCAACGAAAAGGGCCTCGGCATTGCCGCCGACCTCTTCGGCGTCTCCGCAACCGCTTGAGCTGCTTCCAACGGAGCAGCGATCTCTGCCGGGCGCTGCGCGGCAGCCGGCCTTTTTCCTTTCATTTTTGCATCGGCATGGTTGACCTGATGGCTTCGGTCATCGGCCGCGCCTTGCAGATGGAGGGAAAGGGCCGCCTTGCGCCCGCCCGGCGCCGGGGAACGCGCGGCAGGGCCTTGACCTTTCAGCCCAAGGCAAGCCGCGACAATCATCAATCGAGGACGGCCGCCTGCGCATGCGGGAACGGCTCGCGCCGCGCGTTTCCCGGCTCTTCTTTTCCATTCACTCCCAAACCCAACAGCCGCCTTCGGCAGCCGCAAAGGCGATCCGGGCAGCGGAAGGAGACATCCATGGCTGACGAAAAGACGAAACCTGATAACGGCGACAAGCCGGTAAAGACGGAGGACAAGACGAGTTCTCCCAAGCTTTTTCCCGTGCGCCTGAAGGTGGATTACTGGCCGCTGGACGATGCGCGCCAACCGGCCGGCGAGGTGATCAGCCTTGAGCTAGAACACGCCAAGGCGCTGATCGCCCAAAGCAAGGCCGAGCGCGCCGATGAACTGGGAGAAGCCCCATGAGCATTCGCGACGGCGTATGGGAACTGCACGATTACGACTATGCGAGTGGCAGGTCCGTCTGGCGGCACTTCGATGGGGCCGAGACGCATTACCGGATCGATACGCCCGTCGACAACATCGTGCGGGCCAATGAATTTACCCGCAACGAAACCTCGGGCAACCAATTCGGCGATTGGGTGAAGATCGCCTCCGTACCGCTCAACCACGTGCATCATCAGAACCTGGTGCGCGCGCACAGCGAAGGCGACGAGGCCTATGTGAGCCGCTGGCTCAATGACGGCGACAACCGCGCCTGGCGCTCCTTCGAGGGGAGGGTGTGATGTCTGCCATCAGCGATTATGCCTCGCTTCTCGTCGATGCCGGCGAATATGCCAATGCCAACGACATGACTCATGTCTTTCCCCGGCTTTTGGCGCTTGCCGAAGCCAAGATGAACCGCGCGCTGCGGGTTGGTGCGATGGAAAAGACCGCGAGCGTCGCGCTGACTGGCGGCGAGGGTGCATTGCCGGATGATTTTCTGGAGGCGAGGCTCGTGAACGATGCGGCTGGGCGGGAGCTCAACGCATGGCCGCTTCCCGAACTGATGACTCGCTACCGCCATGCCGGCGGATGCCCGCAAGGCTATGCCGTGACCGGCAGCACGATCAAGGTGCGACCTTTTCAGGACGGCACGCTAACGCTCACTTATTATGCGGCGCTTCCTCCGCTTTCCCCGCAGACGCCTGTCAACTGGCTGCTGCAGGCCGCGCCGGACGCTTATCTCTACGGCCTCGTCGAGGAAATCGCCATCTGGAAACATGACCCGCAGGCCCTGGCCGCCGCCAGCAGCCTGAGCGAAGCGGCGCTTTCTGGCCTTGCCTTGCAGGACCAACGGGCCCGCTGGGGCAATGGGCAGGTCGTCGTGCAGGGGATAACGCCATGACGTTGAAAGAGGTGATCGATGCTGTTTGCGATGCCGTCAATATCGACCGGTTGGATAGCATCTATGGCAATAATGATGCGAGCGCCAATGGCATGCGTGCGCTGGCGCAAGCGGCCGGCGACGAGCTGGCGCGGCGTGCGGACTGGCAAAGGCTGATAGCCTCCAGCTCGATTTCAGGCGCTGGAGCCGCGCTGCCGAGCGATTTTCTTCGCGTCGTGCCGGGCGGCGCTTTGCGCACGAGCGCGGGCCTTCCCGTGCGGCCGGTGACGAACTCTGCTCAATGGGCGGTCATTGCCGCCGCATCGCCGGCGCAGCCCTTTTACTTCATCTCCGGCGGGGCGCTGAATATCGCGCCGCCCTCAGCCGGCGTGAATGCCGTTTTCGACTATATCTCCTGCAATTGGGTGCTTGCCAATAGCGGTACGCGCAAGGCGCAGCTTTCTGCCGACGACGACGGATTTCTGCTGCCGGACCGGCTGATGGTGAAGAACATCATCTGGCGCTGGCGCCGGCAAAAGGGGCTCGCCTACGACGACTATCTGGCGGAATTCGAGGCCGACCTTCTGCAGGAAATTACAGCCGATCGAGGTGTGACATGACGATATCAGTCCAGGCGGGGCGCGTGATGCAATCGAACCGCGGTGCGACGAGTTCGGCGCAGAGCGCGCAGCAACAGGCGGCACCACTGACGTTTCCGGCCCCGACCGAGGGATTGGTGACGACGGCGGATTTTGCCTCGCAACAGCCGGGCGCGGCCAGCGTTCTGGAAAACTGGTTTCCGACGCTGACCGGTGCGCGCATTCGCGGCGGATCGCGCCGCGTCGGTCTCACTGCAGATGGCAACACCATCATTTCAGCGATCAAATATGTTTATGGCCCGATCGAGCGCCTGTTCATGGCAACGGCCACAGCGATCTATGACATGTCGTCCCCGGCTGCGCCGCCGGCAACGACGCCAGCGGCTGTCTCCGGCCTCAAGAGCGGCGACTGGTGCACGTTCCAACACACCAATGCCGGCACGAGCTGGCTTGTCTGCCTCAACGGGGCCGACGACCGGCGGCTGTTCAATGGAACGAGCTGGGGGACGAGCCCGGCGATTACCTTTTCCGACACCACGACCATGGCGAACCTCAACTTCGGCTGGGTCTTCAAAAACCGGCAGTTCCTGCTGAAGAACGGCTCGCTCGATGCCTATTATCTCGATCTCAATGCCGTGGGCGGGGCCGCAAGCGTCTTTCCGCTGGGTGGGGTGATGAAGAAGGGCGGCTCGCTCCTCTTCGGCTGTTCATGGTCTGTCGAGAGCGGCAATGGACCGAACGATTACTGTGTGTTCGTCTCGACGGAGGGCGAAGTTGCCGTCTATCAAGGCTCCAATCCGGCCAGCGCCAGCGACTTTGCCGTGATCGGCGTCTATCAAATTGGCCGGCCGCTCGGCAAAAATGCCTTCATCAAATCCGGCGGTGAAGTTCTGATCGCAACGGTCAACGGATTGATCCCACTGTCGCAAAGCTTCAAGCGCGATCTCCAGCAGCTCAGCCTTGCCTCTGCCTCGCGGCCCATCGAGAACGAATGGCGGCTGGCGGCCGGAGCCACCGGAACCGGCTGGACGCTGACGCTCTGGCCGGAGGAAAACCTTGTCTTCGTCGCCTTTCCCGATAATCCGGTGATGTCCAACATTGCCTTCGTGTTCAACGCGCTGAACGGCAAATGGGCGATCGTCAAGAACTGGCTGGCGACCTGCTTTGCCGCCTATCAACGGAGCCTGTTTTTCGGCTCGGTTGGCGGCTATTGCTGGCAGGGCGATATTTCCGGCACGGATGAGGGGCTGCCGTTTCAGGCCTCCTACCTCACCAGCTTTTTGCCAGCGGGCGGCTTTGGCCAAGTGAAAAGCGCCAATCTGGCAAAGCTGACATTGCGCGCCCTGGAGCAACCTATCGTCCAGCTTTGTGCGCGCGCCAACGGGAACAAGGCGATCCCCAACTTCGCGCGGGTTTCCGTCAACAAGATCGGGTCTTCGCTGTGGGACAGCGGGCTGTGGGATCAAGCGCTGTGGGATGCTTCGGCGTCCGTGCGCAACATCTACAGCTTTCGCCAGAATGTGCGCGCCGAGGGCGACACGCTGGCGCTCGGCTGCGCGATCGTCTCCGGCGGAACCGCCAAACTCTTTATCGACCTTGATCTTGGCACTTTGCTTGTCACCACTGGGGAGGCTTCTTCTTGATGTTACCGAACGATCCTGAAAAACTGCGCGACTGCCTGCTGCGATGGACTGGCGGCAATGCGCCGGCCGCCGCGTTTCTCGCGGAGATTGCTGAAATTGCCCGTCTTGCAGACGACATCGTTGATGAGGACGAGCATCGCCAGCGCAATGTGTGCTGGCTGCTGTCGCGGGTCCTCACCGTCCTGCCGCTCAACCCGTTCTATCTCGCGCATGGGCGCGACCTCGCGCCGCTTTTAAACACTCTCATCGTGGACTGGCAGCTCAGCGATGCCTACCGGCTCTCCGGCGATCCCCTCAAGCAGACGCATGGCTTTGTGCGGCGCGAGGGCATCGCGAACCTGGTGACGGCAGTGGCAGGAATTCTGGGCGGCTATGAACATGCGCGGGCGGTTGCTGCCGATGTGTTTGAGACCTGCCTTGCCGGCTCCAAGGAGATGGTGGAGGATTGGGTTGCCGAGCACTAGGGATCAGCGCATCGCCGCCGCTTGAAAGATGCGGGTTGTGTTCGCATCGATGGGGCGGCGCGACTGATGCCTGATGCACCTTCCTGAGACGCTACCAAGTTGTGGCTTAAGGGTTTGCCGTATCTTCAGTCTCGTCTTGATGACGCGGCTGTCTCAGGTCGAGATAAAGATCGCCAAGCCGTTCGCGATATCGCACTTCTGACGTGGTATAGCCGTTGTATCTGTAACCTCTATACATCGATAAGTGAACCGGCTTTGGAGAGGGTTCCAGATCGGCATATTCGCCTTCCGGCAAAGAACAGGCAATGTCGCAGCGAATACCGACCCGATAAACATTGGCATTCTGCCGATTTGGGATGGTGATGGTCAGCTTTAGCTCGTTCTTGTCATAGAGCACGCACTCCACGGCTGGCTTGCAACTTTGCCTGCCGGAGTCGGCCTTGCCGTCTTTTAAGGCTATTGCCCATGCGATAGTGCGGGCCTGTTGATCCGGTGGTGCAGAACTTGCCGACGCGGCCGTTAGCCCGAGCATCAGGACGCCAAGTGGAAAGTGTTTTTTCATGTCAGATCCCGATGTTCTCTTCGAGAACATATCGTGAAACATCATCAAATAAAATATCAATGTCAGAGATCGAAAGAAGACCTTTGTCACCGATCTGTGCCTTCGTTTCGCCAGCGACTGCTCACTCGTCGTAAGCGACGCGCCAAGCCTGCAAATCTTCTATCGGTCATTTCCTAAGGAGCACTATCGCTATGGGACTTTACGGAAGCGCGCCCACCCCGCCTGATCCGAAGGAAACGGCCTCGGCGCAGACGGCCTCCAATGTGGGCACGGCGGTGGCAAATTCGATTGTCGGCAATGTGAACCAGGTGACGCCCTATGGCTCGCTGACCTATTCGCAGACCGGCACGCAGAAATGGACCGACCCGAACAGCGGCAAGATCTATGATCTGCCGGTCACAACGGCGACGCAGACGCTGTCGCCACAGCAGCAGGCGATCGCCGATAAGAACCAGAACGCCGATCTCAACCTTGCATCGCTGGCCGCCAGTCAATCGGGCCGGCTCAACGATATCCTCAGCAATCCCTTTACGCTGAATGGTGCGCCGGCTGCGGGCGATGTGAGCGGGCTGAAGGTGCCGCAATATACGCAATTTGGCGCTGCGCCGCAGTTGCAAGGGTCTTTTGCAGATGTGGGCGACATCACCCGCAGCTATGGCACCGATTACAGCGAGAATGTGCGTCAGGTGCAGGATGCGATGATGGCGCGGTTGCAACCTTCGTTGACTGAAAGCCGTCAGGCGGTGGAGCAGCAACTGGCGAACCAGGGCGTGATGCCGGGTTCCGAGGCTTATAACCGCGCGATCGACGCCGCAACGCGCCAGGAGAACGATGCGCGCCTTGCCGTGATCACCAATGCCGGACAGGAGCAGAACCGCCTGGCTTCACTGGCGCAGCAACAAGCGCAGTTTCAGAATTCCGCCCAGCAGCAGGCATATTCGCAGGCGCAAGGCCGAACCGATTTTCAGAACGCGGTGGCGACGCAGAATTATCAGAACCAAAACAGTGCAGCCGCGGCCAACAATGCGCTGGCTGACCAGAGTTTCAACAGCCAGCAGGCGCTGATCAATGCACAAAATGCTGCCCGCGCGAACTATCTGAACGAGCAATATGCCGCCCGCAATCAGCCGATCAACGAGATCAGCTCGCTTCTTTCGGGTGCGCAGGTGACGTCGCCGAACTTTATTCCGGCGCAAGGGCCGACGGTCGCCAATACCGATTATGCCGGGATCATCAATCAGGGCTATCAGAACAAGCTCGATGCTTATAAAGCGAACCAGACGGGGTCACTTGGTCTCTTGGGTGCACTCACCGGTTACCTACCGGGATCATATACCAAAGCTTCGGATCGCCGCGTCAAGAAGGACGTCAAGAAGATTGGTGGGCTCTATGAATACCGCTATAAAGGCGAGGGAAAAGATGCGCCAAAGCGCATTGGCGTCATGGCGCAGGAGGTCGAGAAGGTACGGCCGGAAGTCGTGATGACCGGGCAGGACGGGATCAAACGCGTCAATTATGGACGCTTGTTCGAGGCGCGTCCGCGCTGACCCTTTTCAAAGCCTTTTGGCGCTGGTCGGAATTTATCTCTTACGCTGCGAATGGACGACAGCCCATATGATGATGATGAGCGGCACGAGGATAATGAACCAGTGGACGGGGCTGATAACTCCCAAGTTGCGTACCTTTCAAGACTTCGAAGCGGACATAGCGCGCCCAGATTATCGGTCGTGCTGTCCAGTTTTATGCTATGTGATTTTCACTGGCGACAGTTAGCATTTTTTGCGCGTCACATGGCAAAGGGGTCTGACGTGTCCTTTGTTTCCGGTTTGGCGGCAAAGGGGTCTTCTGATTTAGAGGCGCCACCGGGAGGTGCAAATGGATCGCCTTGGGCTGTTGCCGGTGCCTGAGGACGCGCCGACACCGCATTGCAACGCGCCATTTCGGTGGACGCGGTGCTGGAATTCTTCAGGCTCATCTGTGCAATCATGTCACCGCCGAAAAACACCTTCAGGTAGTTTTTCTTGACGATCTCCATGACGAACCTCATGTCGCCGATGGGCATGATCAATGCCTTGGAGGCAGGAAAGGCCATGCCCGTGGCCCGCGTCTTCCACATCGGATTCTTGTCGAGTTGCAAGGCGACGTCATAGACTTTGTCTGGCTTGATCGACTTCCAAGAAGGGCTGGCGACAACCATATGCAGCGGCGCGGGGCCAGTCGGGAGGTTAAATCCGATCCTTAGAATGACGCCGGAGTTGAAAGACGTCGTCATATAGCAGGAGCCGCCGAGCGAAGAGTCCGGCGCGATGATCCAGTTGCCAACTTTTTTCCACACCGTAGAATCGCGCGACTGCGCCATCGCCGGTACAGCGAAAAGCGACAAGGCTAACGCTGCCGCGACTGGTAATCTTAATTTCATGAAAAGCCCCCGAGCTGCGGTGTAGCATGTACGATTTTCTCGCGGAAGTCGAGTGGGTGCGATCCTCTCATTTGCGGTTTCATTCTTCCCGCGCGCGGTCAAGGCCACTGTTTGCTTAGCTCCAAGCACTTTGTACGGAGCAGTACAGATATCCCAATTCCTTTCATAAAATTCAACGGAGATCACTATGCCTAGAACGGGTGGCGTCTACGCCCCACCGGCGGGAACCAAGGGAACGCCGAATACCACAATCCAGTCCTCAAAATACAATGCGCTGGTGGACGATCTAACGGCGGATTCAAACCTGTCACGGCCCATCACCGCTGGTGGAACGGGCGCGACGAATGCCACTGATGCGCGGGCGAATCTTGGGGCTGACGATGCTGGGAATCTGACCAAAGGCACGGTTTCGGATGCCCGGTTGCCAGGAACGATGTCGGGGAAGACTTTCAGTAGCAGCATAACTATAAATGGCAGTGCGGGCATTAACGGCAATATCTACCAGTCGCTGCCCGGCAACAGCGCCCGTATTGATAATCTGGTTTCGCCAAACAATGCCGAGACCCGTTGGACGGGGCCTCCAGCTTCCGCATATCGCTTGATCACAAATCAGTTGGGTCGTCTCTACCTGCAGTTTTCAAATGATGGCTTTATAAGCAACTTCAACAACATTTTTGACATTTCGGCCAATGGGAAGATCTGGACTTCTGAGTATCAGGGCCAGGGCACCGGTATGAATAGCGACCTTTTGAGGGGCGCTTACCCATCACAGGGCGGTGTAGCTAACTCAATCGGCCAGAGACTAAGTGATGGCGCGTTTCGAGCCAATTACTTCCAGACCGATAACGGCCCCAATTCTGGCACTATCTATTTAGGTACCAACGGCCAGCACTACCTGACATATAACGGTAGTGACTATTACTTACCTAATGGTCGCTTTTTGCCAGGTGGCGATATTGTTAATGAGGGCGTTGGCAGCATTTATACAAGTCTTGAAGTACAGGTGGCCCAGACTGGCAGCGACACATATTATTGGCACAAGATCAACAACGTCAGGAGAGGACTAACCTACTATTCGGTGGCCGAGGCCTCAATGAATCTTCTGGTACTCAATAGTTCCGGTCAGAACGTTAGACGCATTTCTTTACGCGAGCAGGATGGTCGATTTTACGTTGAGGGTTTTGTAGCGGCTGACGGAGCAGGATACTTTCAGAATGAGCTCGGCGTGGGTTCGGCTCGAATATATTCGGACGGTAATATTGCATTCCAAGGCCCTATGACAGGTTTTGGAAACTTACTTTCTGATGCCCTTAATGCCCGTCCTCCCGCACAAGCTATCGGCGCCAACGGGCTTGGTTCTTACGCCTTCGCTTATCGGAGCGCTCCGGCGAATATGGGCGATCTTGTTGCCGGTAGTTCGCTCATTCCTTCGGGAGTCGCCGGTCAGCAATCTGGCGCAACGCTGGCCGGGACGTGGCGGTGCATGGGCTACTGCGTAAACGGCTCTTCAAATTCCATCACTCTTTGGCTGAGGGTTTCGTAATGGACTTTCGTTACGCTATTTTTTGCCGAGCAGACGGCTCTTCGATCGACATGGAGATTAACCACCCGGAGCTTGGTTGGATTCCCTTCACAGCAAGCTCAACCGACGCCGAAAATGCAGGTAAGGAGCTTTTCGACGCTGCCAAGGCATCCGCGGCGGCTTATGTGCCGCCTACAGACGCGCAAAGGCGCGCTCAGCTGCCCTTGTTGACGGCTCGGCAACTTCGTCTCGGCCTCATTAACGCGGGCTATCTTCTGTCTCAGGTTCAGGCGGCTATTGAAGCACTTCCCATTGGTCCGGATCGGGAAAGGGCGCTTGTCGAATGGGACTACGCCAGCAGCTTTGAACGCATGCATCCGCTTATTGCTGGCGTTGCGGGAAGTTTGAAACTCTCGGACGCAGAGATCGACGCCATTTGGATGGCGGCGACTAACCTCTAAACACCCCCTCACAATTCGGAGCCTTACATGCTCGCAGCTCTATGGCGCGGCCTGCTTAGCCGCGTCCGCAATACCATTTTCCTAATATGGATCTCGATCGAGAAGCGCCTTGTTTGGAACTGGCAAATCGTTTTCAAGCGGGCGTGGTCAATGCGGCTGGCGGCGGTCGCGGCCTCCTTATCATTGCTTGAGGCGTATTTTGTCTTCGGCGGACGCCCTTCCTTTCTTCCCGAAGGCACTTTGCCAATCCTAGCAGCGGTTGTATCGGCTGGCGCTTATATTGCCCGCCTTGTTGCGCAGAAAGGCGTTCACGATGGCGACTAGATTGCGCAACGCTGCCAAGGGCGCAGCGGTTTTGACCGTCGTGGGGACGCTTACCGTACAAACTGTTGGCGGCTTCGAGGGGCTGAGGCTCTACGCTTATCAAGATGTCATCGGCGTTTGGACGGCCTGCTACGGCGAAACCAAGGGCATCAAGCCGGGAATGAAATTTTCAAAGACTGATTGCAATAACATGTTGGTTGATAGCCTCATCGAGCATGAGCAGGGCATGCGGACATGTCTGAAAAACCCTGATGGTTTGCCAACCAAGGTTTACGTCGCCGACCTCTCGCTAACCTACAATATCGGCGTTGGTGGGTTTTGTAGGTCAACGATCGCCAGAAAGCAAAATGCCGGTCAGATCCGGGAATCCTGCAACTTCTTTCCGCTGTTTAATCGAGGCGGCGGACGCGTTATCGCGGGTCTCATCAAGCGCCGTGCAGCTGAGCAGAAGCTTTGCAACGAAGGGGCGGCTTGATGGGCGCCCTGACATACATCAAGCTCGGCTTTGTCGCTGCATTTGTCTCTGTCGTTCTAGGGTCGCACCTATCGGCCGTCTCTAAAGCGAAGGACGCGGGCAGGGCGGAAATCCGTATTGAGTGGGCAGAAGCCAATCGCAAAGCCGAACTGCAGGCGCTCGATCGGCAAAAGCAGCAGCAGACGAAGATAGATGCCGCTGATGCTGAGCTTGCCCGCCAGCGCACCGAAACCGCCGTCAAAACATCCGACCTTGAAACAGCCTTGGCAGCCGAAAGGGCAAAGCAAAATGAAAAGGGCGCTCCTGTTTGCCTCTCTCCTCCCATGCCTGACAGCGTGCGCAACGCACTCAACTCTATCCGGTAAAGTCGAGCCGCGCCCGCCGACTGTTTCGGCGGCGATCATGGCAGAGTGTCAATCGCCTGTGACGATACCAGCGGCAGTCGATCGCGAAGGCCAATATCGTCTCTGGGGACAGGATCGCCGTGCCTTGGTTGAGTGCCGGCAGCTTAATGCTGCCAAAAGCTCAACCATTACGGCATTGACGCAAATGCGCTCCGAGTGAAATTCGAGCGAAGAATCGTTTACCTCGCTCGTCATGCTTAGTGATGACTTTACCAGTTAAGCACGTCCACGGGTCTGTGTTGCTGCCGGAGCTTGCGATGCATTAGCCGGCACCACGATAATGTATTCAAGATGGTTTCACGATCGCTCTTCTTGTGAGTGCAGGTGTTGTTTGAGACGATCGTTTCCAAGAACTACGGCATGAAAGGCAGGTCGATATGGCTGGGGACGTTGACATGGCAACGACGGGAGTGGCTCGCTTCGATGCTTTGGCGCAATATGCGCGGCTTTCTGAACGCGTCGAAAACCAAGGCAAGGATATCGTCGATCTTCGTTCCAATATGAATACTGGTTTTCAGACCCTGACTGCCAGTATCAATGCTTTGTCGAACGAGTTGCGCACGAACAGCAAGACGCAATGGCCCGTCATTTGGTCGGCGGCCGGCGTGCTCTTTGCGGTCTTGGCGGCGCTCAGCACTTTCTTTTACGGCACTTTGTCGAGAGAACAATCACGTCTGGACGCAGCTATTGTTAAATCGGCCGAAGCCAGCCAAGCGACATTTGCCGGTTGGGGACACAAGGTCGCGACCCAGAAGGAATTCGACTGGCACGCGGCGCGAGAGGCAGAGGAACGCGCCCGCACCGATACGGCCATCGGAGACATTCGTCAGGCTCTCGTGACGCGGGTCGAACATGAGAGAATTTGGCGAGAAAATGATGAACACTTCAAAGAGTTAGAACATCAGATCGATCAACTGCGTCAGTCTCATTAAGTCTTTGTATTTTAAAGCTATAAGCGCTTTGCCTGAGATCTCTTGTTAGGCGGCCTTCGTGCACATCATATCGGCCAACCGTCATGAAACTGTCACTTCAAGCGCTGGGTAAAGGCTGGTAGCATCCGTTCCTAAGCCTTCGGATCCTCTTTCATGCCAGCATCTAAATTGTCCAGGCGGATACAGACCGTTTCGGTTTTATCTATCACGCAAATCGCCGCCTGGGGGATGAGCTTCGATATGCTGGGGGTCATGGGGCGGGTCATTGCGCCCAATCTTGGGCTTTCGAACGAAGTCGTCTTTTCCGGCCTCACTATCATGATGGTGTTGAGCGGGCTCGGGTCGCCAATAACCGGTCGGCTTCTGAAGCGATATGGTGCCGCCCGCGTGCTTGGCGCCTCAAGCATCGGTTTTGCCATAGGTCTTGCTCTGCTTGCTGTGGCGAACGATCTTTACCTCTATCTGCTCGCCTGGTCAGTGCTGGGGCTGGCCGGTGCGCTTGGGCTTTCCGCACCCGCCTATGCCGCTGTCGTTGAGCGCCAGGGTACGCATGCCAAGCGGACAGTCACGATACTGATGTTGTTCACAGGGCTTTCCAACACGATCTTCTGGCCGCTTTTAAGCTTTTCGAACGCGACGATCGGTTGGCGCATGACCTTTCTTGCCTGTGCTGCCTTCCAGATCTTCATTAGTTTGCCTCTTTATCTTTTCGTCTTGCCGAAGCCTCAGTCGATTCTAGCGGAAGGTGATGCTTCTCCGGAAATGGCGCCTATTGAATTGTCGCCTGCCGGTCGGCGTCGGGCCTTTTGGCTGATGGCGGCGGCAACGACGATTTCTACTTTTGTAACCTTCGGCCTCGCCCCATCGCTGATCGAGCTTTTCAAGCAGTCCGGCGCTTCGCCGATGCTCGCATTACAGCTTGGATCGGCGCGCGGGGCGCTTGGCATTTCGGCTCGGTTTCTGGACATGCTGCTTGGACGCAGGAGCAGTCCCATCGTGAGCGCCATTGCGGGTCTTCTCATGCTCGTTGCCAGCTTCCTGCTGATGCTTTTCGCTGGCGGTTCCACACCGCTGCTGATCCTCTTTATTATCCTTTACGGCTTCGGCTCGGGGGTTATGGCAGTTGCGCGCGCGCTTCTGCCTCTTGCTGTCTTCTCGCGTGCCGACTATGGCCAGCAGGCGGCGCGGCTATCGCTTCCCCAAAATCTTGCCAATGCCATCGCCCCTGTCTTCTTCACAGCTCTTCTCGATCGTCACGGGGCGATGCCGGCAGTTTTATTTGGCGGGGTCATGAC
This sequence comes from Oryzifoliimicrobium ureilyticum, assembly GCF_037199735.1. Lineage (NCBI taxonomy): Bacteria > Pseudomonadati > Pseudomonadota > Alphaproteobacteria > Hyphomicrobiales > Rhizobiaceae > Oryzifoliimicrobium > Oryzifoliimicrobium ureilyticum. Next base: position 117,541 of record NZ_JBBBVQ010000004.1, read on the forward strand.
TGCGACCGGTCTAGCTCTCATCCTCGTCCTGGCACTTCAGATAAAGCGTGCACGTGATAGCTCCTTTGTCGCTTGTGATAGCGTTTCGCTCGAATTGGCCAAATAGGACGGTTTAAGTCGTTTATCCTTCGAGGTTGAAAACTATCCGGAGCCGATGAAATTCGCTTCGGCTCGAAGCGCGGCAATCGTCTTATTGCGATTGGTCCAGCGCATGCGGGGATGGCTGTCCGGACGTATCCTCGCGGCTACCGCTCAGCATAAAGATGCCGCCGATCACAATGATGATAACGACGATGCCGATGACAATATGGCTTGAGCGCATGAAAATATCCGATCTTTCGAGCTTCTATCTGCCGACAAACCAGCGCGAAATAACCATCAAAATCTCGACCGGCGGTGGCATGTTCGATTGCCAATAGGTTTATGCATGAAGGCGGCCAGCCATCAGGCGCTGTTCGAGGAGCTGCCCTCGTTCTCACCCTCAAAGCTACTTTCTCGCTCAAGAAGGACGCGTCGCTGCGGTAGGTGTCGAACCTGTTGCCGTGAAAAATGTTCCAATCGTTAGGTCGCCTGAGCAAAAGCCGGGGATCGACATGTGGAAAAGACTGCCATCGAGGGTGGCAGCCTTTCAGTATGCAATTTGTACTAAGCGAGAGTGCGAGGTCACGTCACCTCAGGCTCGTGCGCCCTTGATTTGCGCATCGACGCTGATCGGGCCAGGCCCGCTGAAAACGAAATAGAGGAAAACGAAGCAGAACACCGCAGCCGCATAGCCGCCATTTTCCGTTGGAAAGAAGCTCTTAGGAAAATGAGCGACGAAATAGGCCGCAGCCATTTCGCCTGACAGGATGAAGGCTGCCGCGCGGGTTTGGAATCCAATCAGGAATAAAAACCCAAGGATCAACTCAATAAGGCCGGCCACCCACGGAAGTGATCCCACTTCCGGCGTGAAATTACCCGCATGGAAGTGCAGGATCTTGGCTGTGCCAAATGAGAAGATGACGAGGCCAAGTGCAATTCGAAGCAGGCTTAAGACCTGAGGGCGTGCATTATTAAGTTGTGCGATCATCGGTGAACCATTGCTTGAGGAATATAGTAATCTCTTTGGAGAGCGGTATTCGCGCCGTCAAAACAAGTCTTTACACGGAAAAGTGAACAATTTTTCGACAACCGAACCGATCGGATTATGGATCGTTTCTCTCAAGACTTCTTGGGTTTCTTGGAAACGTTTTCGCCGGCATTTGCCGCCAGCGTGAACATATCGATCAATGCAAGCACCGCCGTTGCAGCAATGATCATGAAGGCAATCTGAAACGGCTGCACCGGCGGACCGCCGGTTTTCGAAGTGATATATTCTCCGAAGCGCCAGGCGATGGCGCCGAGAGCAATCCCGAGACCAACGGTGAGTTGGAACGCGGCGGAAAACAGCGTGTTGGCCCCGCTCATCATCTCCTTCGAAACATCGGCAAAAGCGATCGTGTTCAGTGCGGTGAACTGCATCGAGCGGGACATGCCGCCGATAAACAATACAAAGCATATGATTGGCAGTGGCATAGCCGGCGTGAAACTTGCGCAGGCACTCAGGGCCAAAACATTGATAATGCCGTTTCCGATCAAGACGGTCTTAAAACCGAAACGGCGCAGAATCGCCGTGGTCATCGGTTTCATCGCCAGGTTGCCTGCAAAAACTGCCATCAGGACCAAGCCTGAAGAAAATGCGTCATACCCGAAGCCAATCTGCAACATCAGTGGAATGAGAAACGGCACAGCGCTGATGCCCATGCGAAACAAAGAGCCGCCCCAAATTGTAACTGCGAATGTCTTTACCTTGAGCGCCTTAAGTTCGATCATCGGAGCGCGCGCGCGATTGAGGTGGACGACGCTTGCTATAAGCAAAAGAGCTCCTATGCCGCCCACCAGAGCAGCGAGGCTGAAATTTGCGTCAGGCCGGCCAGCAATCTCGGCCGCCATCATCAGAGCAAATAGGGACGCTCCGGTGACTGCAAAACCGAGCCAGTCGAAGGGGCCTACCTTAGTGTCTCGCTCTGCGGGTACGATCTTCAACGCGATGATCATTGCGATCAGGCCGAGTGGTAGGTTGAGATAGAAGATCCATCGCCAGTCCGCATGATCGGCAATGAGGCCGCCGACAGGCGGTCCGAGAACCGGTGCGACCAGGGCGGGCCACGTCAGGGCCGCGATGGCGCTGATCAATTTTTCTTTCGGCGTGACACGCAAGACCACAAGGCGCCCGACCGGCACCATCATCGCCCCGCCGATGCCCTGCAAGACGCGCGCCGCGATAAAGGTTGGCAACGAATTGGTGATCCCGCACAGCAGCGATGCAAAAGTAAAAAGCGCAATTGCTGCAGCGAAAACCTGCCGGGGGCCAAAGCGATCTGCGATCCAGCCGCTGACTGGGATAAAGATGCCGAGCGTCAGCATATAGGCCGAGATACCGGCATTCAGTTCGACAGGTGCCACACCAAAACTCTGCGCCATTTGCGGAACGGCCGGCGTGATGACGGTGGCGTCCAGGTTTTCCATGAAAAAGGTGCCGGCAACAAGAAGAGCAATTCCAAGGCTGGCGGATTTGGTGGCGGCGGTGTCGGTTTCTTGAACGCCTGTTTGACCTGTCACTTTCATTCCTCCCTGCGAATCCAAATCCACGTTTGGTCTTTCCCAATCCAGATTCGCTCAAGCCTACTGGTGCCTTAGGGGCGAAAGATCCTTCCGGCGCACCGTGCATCCGCTCAGATGCACAACCTCTTCTTAGCGATGCCTTTGAGGTGGGGACAAGCAATTTGATTTGGGTCCGATGCTTCGATTGACGATCCAGGACGAAAGCCAAGTTTGCGAGTCCCTGGATTCTATCTATCACATTGGACGTCATTATAAATTTTCGGTGTAGGCCTATAGCTCCATTGCTCCAGATTCCTTATATAAAGAGTGATGTATTGTCCCGGTCGACGTGTTTGTTCTGCCCGGTGGCGGCGACAACAGCGAGGCTGATAGATGCTCACGAAAAAGGGGAAGTACGGTTTAAAGGCGCTGGTCGACCTAGCGCGCCTCGAGCAAGGCGAAACCGCCTTCATCAATGACATTGCTACGCGCAACAACATCCCGAAGAAATTCCTCGATACGATACTGCTTGAATTGCGGAATGTCGGTATTTTGCGCTCCAAGAAGGGGCCGGGCGGTGGCTATTCGCTGTCGCGCCCTCCGAGCGAAATTCGTATCGGTCATGTAGTACGCACACTGGATGGCCCGCTTGCGCCGATCCGCTGCGCCAGCCGTACGGCTTACGAGGCCTGTGACGATTGTTCAGATCCTGAAACTTGTCAGGTTCGCCTTTCCATGACGGAAGTGCGCGATGCGATTTCCGATATTCTCGACAACATGACGCTGGAACAGTTCGTCAAAGGCGGCATGCCGATCGAGGATGGCGATGAAAGGCAGGGCGCTGCACGGACACTTTCCGCAATGCGCTAATCTGCCGTTTATGCCGGCGGTGGATTTGATCTGATACGTTCTGACTCGACGCATCATGCATTGTCCTTGATCGAATTTCTCCCTTTACGTCGCGTCGACAGGGCAAATCCAGATGCATTTGATTTATCCATTGACTGACGGTCAGTCAAAAATTAATGTTGAGCTATAATTGGTATCGGAGCTTGTTCTATGACCAGCCAATCTCTTTTTTGCGCACTATTCGGTTACAAGGCGCAGATAGAGGATGAGCTGCTCGAGGCGATGCTCCGAGCGGAAAAAACGATTTCGGCGGATCGGTTTCACCCTGCGCTGGAGACGCTCTACCACTTGCATCTTGTCGATCGGATATTCTCGCTGAATTTGCAGAAGATGGCGCAGACACATAGGCGCACCTGGGTCAACGACCCGCCGCCTCTGGCGAGGTCGCTGCAGAGATGAGGACCATCAACCGTTGGTATCTTAACTATGTCAGAGAGCTGACGAGCGGTGAACTTGAAGAAATGATCGATTTCCGTTTCACGGATGGAAGCTATGGGCGCATGCGCCGGGAAGAGATGCTGGCGCACGTGATTGTTCATAGCGCCTCTCATCGTGGCGGTATTGGCGCGCTGTTGCCGGAAATCGCCACGACATCGGAGCGTGACGTTTTTGCGGGCTATCTGCACCGCACCGAGCCGGAAAGAAGAAGGAAGCTTTAAGGTGAAGCAACCCAAGTCTGCGAGCAGACCGAGAACGAAGCCGGCAGATGTCAGGCGCGACGATCTTCTCACCGCCGCAGAAAAGATCTTTCTGGAAAAGGGCGTCGAGCCAACGACAATCGAGAAATTAACGCGTGGCGCCGGGATTTCAAAAGGTGCTTTCTATCTTCATTTTGCTTCGAAAGGGGAGGTGATCGAGGCGCTGCGCGCGCGTTTCATCGAGACCGTTTTGGAAAGAATCAAGACAGGAACGCGCGCGCACCAGTCCGCCGACTGGAGAAGCCGTTTGGCGGCCTGGTCAAGATCCTGCGCGGCAGCACATCTTGAAGCATCGCACGTGCATGCGATGATTTTCGCAGCCGCTACCTCGCCTAACCCACAGGGTATGGTGCGCAATCTCCTGATCGAAGATCTCACGTCTCTGTTGGTCGGCGGGGCCGCCGCCGCCGCCTGGGAGCTGCGCTCGCCACGATTGACGGCGATTTTCCTGTTCAACGGGCTGCACGGCGTCGTTGCCAGTGAACAAGGGCACCAGTTGGTGCTTGAGGAGGTCGAGCGTCTTTTCCTGTCTGTCGTCGGGCTTGGCTGAGGCTGGTTGGTTCCAGCATTCAGCTCAGGGTCAGTCTTCCGTAATAGATACCAAGCAAAGTTTACGGAGACTATGATGGCTATGAATATTCAAGCGGGAAGCGTTGATGGTCGGCAAAGGCGCTACAATGGCGGCATGATCCTGCTGCATTGGCTAACGGCCTTTCTCGTTGTGTTTCTCTTCCTGACGGCGCAGATCTGGGATTTTGTGGAACGCGGTGGCGCTTTGCGGCATGGACTGCAGTCGCTTCATGTAGCCTGCGGGCTTTTGCTGGCACTCGTGTTCCTTGCGCGTGTGACATGGCGCATTTTGAGCGCGGGCGATCTCCCGCCGAAGGAAAGGGGCATCGTCGGGCTTCTAGCGGAAGGCGCACACTATTTGCTTTATCTCGGGCTCGTCGCTCAGATCGTACTGGGTTTTCTGTGGCGCTGGGCACAGGGAAAGGCCGTCGATGTCTTCGGCTATCTGTCTATCCCTGATTTTGTCGGTGTGAACACCGATTATCGCCATATGTTCGGGGAGCTTCACGAAAACCTTGCCTGGGCCATCATTGCCCTGGCCGGGGTGCATGCCGTTGCCGCAATCTATCACCATGCGGTGCTGAAAGACGGCGTTCTTTTGAAGATGATGCCGTCCAAGCCTTAAGTCTGTCGATCTGACAAGCTGCTGCCGTAGTAGGCGGCAGCTTCCTTTAAGAGAGGTTCGCGAGCCGAGCCATTGGCCCTGACACGGGCATTGCGCCAATGGCGATCGAGATTAAGACCGATGCCGCCAGCGCCTGCCGGCAGGTCGAACAATGCCGAGCTGATTTCCAGTGCCGCCGCGCTTGTCGAAATGCCGATGGCCGAAGCCGCGTAGAGGGCTGCGTATATCGGTTCATCGGCCGTGTTGACTTCAGCGGTGTCGAGCTTGCGTCCGGCTGTTTCCATCGCGCCAGAGAGCATGTCGAGTTGGAGAGCGAATTGCCCAAAGGCGGTGGCGTTCGTTTTGCCTCGTATTTTGTAGTCGGCAAGGGCGGCGCGCGCGATGCCGAGATCGACCGCGGCTTGCAGGAGAGCCGCCATTGCTTTCGTGGTCCCCATTGCGGCTTGACTGTGACGTATGACAGAACCCGCTTCCACAATAGTGGCATCGAAATAGACGGTTGCCGCGCCATTGACCCGTTGGCCCATGCCATCCCAATCGTCGACGATGCTCAGCCCATTGCTCTCTGTCGCAATAAAGGCGCTTTGTGCGCCATTTGCCGATGTTGCAACGATCCAGTCCGCGTAAAGAAGACCGGCTGTCGAACAAGCCTGTCCCTCGAGCCGAAGGCCTATCTTTTCATCCTCCAAAAGAAGCTGGCCCGGCATAACTGCGGAAGCGAAGCGATCTCCCTCGAGGACTCTGGCATAGAGCCGATTCTTCAGATCTTCGTTGTCGTGGTCGCGAAGCCCCTCGAGCGCCTGAAAATGAACAGCCAGGCATTCACCGATAGAAGGGTCGCCCTCGGCGATCAGCGTTACGATCTCGGCCAGAAGCATGTTGGGGACATCGAGGCCGCCTTGTTCGGCCGGAATGGCGATGGCGGCAAGGCCTGATTGCCATAACTGATCGAGGTCGTCATAGGGCAGCAACCGGTTGATGTCGCGGTCGCTAGCTGCAGCCGCAAAGCGGGGTGCGAGCGTCCTGGCAATTTCCAGAGCTTCGTCTTCGCTCTGAATTCGGTGAGCCGGCGATCTAATCCGGTTCTGTAATTGCGAAACCGTTCCCATTGGCCACTCTTTTGCCCCAACGATATAGGAGTGACGAATTTGGATGCCGATGATAAGGGCGGTTTTTCCACGGAATAACGAAAAAGAGGATTTTCCTGCCAGACGCTGTGTTATAGGCATTCGCACCACTTTCCGATCCGCGGATGTCGCTTCCTCAGCGCTCGAAGATCCGGACAGCAACCTTCACCACAATTTATGGGGCTTTTTTAATGCCATTGAGCGCACGCAAGCGCCTCAAATTTGATCCTGGCGACAGACCGATCTATGCCATAGGCGATGTCCATGGGCGTCTTGACCTTCTTCAACAGGCCGAAGCGGCCATTGTCGAAGATGCCTCCCGCATGCCGGGACCCAAACTGATCATTATGCTGGGCGATTATATCGATCGCGGACCGTCCTCGGCACAGGTGCTTGCCCATCTGATGACGCCTGCGCCGCAGGATTTTGACCGGCTTTGCCTTCTTGGCAATCATGAGCTGATGATGCTGGAATATATGAATGGCAGTCTGCCCTTCACCGAATGGCTGAAGATGGGTTCGGCCGCGACGCTTGCCTCCTATGGACTCGATGCTGAGCATCTGAAGCTGATCTTTCCGATTGCCAGCAAGCTTGATAATTTCATCCGCCAGTCGCTGCCTCGGCAACATGTCGAGTTTCTGCAGCGAATGCCGATCCTGATCGACACGCCGCATACAATCTTTGTTCATGCAGGGATCGATCCTTCGGTGCCACTTGAAAAGCAGACTGATGAGGACCTTGTCTTCATCCGGCAACGCTTCTTTGACAGCCCCATCAAGCTTCCCAAGCTTGTCGTGCATGGTCACACGCCGCACAACGAACCCGAAATTGCCAGACGCCGTCTTAACGTCGATACGCGCGCTTTTAAGAGCGGCCATCTAACAGTGGCACGTCTCTGGCGGGGAAGGGTGCATCTTTTCTCGACCTGAATCTCACGAGGCTTCGGCTTCGTACCAAGGGTTCCCCCATCTACATCTTGAGCGGGGAACCGCTGGCGGATTGGGGCACATAAACAGGAACGATGCACTCGCCGGGTTCGAATATGATCTTGAATTCGCGAGCGGGATTGAAAGTCGTTTGCTGTTCAAGTCTGCCAGAACCTGAGGGAGCTTCCTGCGTTCTCCAGCGGCCGATGGTCTCCGGGCCAAGCTTGATCATGCCGGCCGATGGTTTGGCCGCTGATGGCAGTGGTGGTAACGAATACCGGTCCATTTCAGGGCTTTTGGCATTTTCGGCAGCTATATGAACAAGGCGCGTAAAGCGGTTTTCAAATGGATGCCACTTATATTGCTTAAGGCACCAGGCGAAGACACGATACTGGCGATACCCGCTGGTTGTGGTTCTGCCGGCATAAATCCAGAACAGAGTGAGGGCGCCTGTCGCGTTCTTCCATCCTGCATTGTGGAAGTCGCCCTGTTCAATCTGGACATGCCCGGAATAGGGAAATGTCAGAGGGCCGTAGTCCTTGCGCAGGTCCATGGGGTTCGGCATCTTGCCGTCAAAGTTCTTCAAGTTTGCCTTGAGGAAGTCGTCCAGTTCTCGCTGCGACGTCAGACCCTTGCGCCGACCTTCTTGTTCGGCCTTGTAAATTTGGGCGCCCACAATCGCGTTGAATTTCTTCACCACACCTTGGTCTTGAGCAAATAATTGTTTGAGAGAAAAGCGTATCTCTTTTCCCGTGCCACCCAGGAAATGCGCAAGCATGTTGCTCGCCAGCGTATCATGCCCGTTTTTCGTCAAATGCTCCCAGGCTGTTCTCAGAAAGGCCTGGTCTTTGAACGTTTCGTTATGACCTTGAAGCGTGAGGTTATGCTTGATGTCCCAAGCCGCGATAACAAGCGTCTGATCTTTTGCGGTCCCCTCCGTTGCAGCATCCAAGATATTGACAGGTGACGTCGCTTTCTTGATCTCTTCATCGCTGATCGGGCGTGGCATCGTCTCTCCTCCTTGTGTTGCCTTTCAACGCACGGCTCTCAAGCACCTCTTGCCTCACAGGGCGTCATTTCAACAGGCATGTTGCACCCGAACGGTCGGGTGCAACATGATCTCTCCTCCTCAGACCGGCGCCTGCTCCTCGGGTGCGCGCGACGGCGTGTTCGCCCCTCCCGTCGGATGATCGTTGTAGTAGCTCACATATTTATTGCGGTAGCGCTCCGTCGCGCCGAAATTACTGAATTTGCCGAGCTCGTTCATGTCCGTCTTGTTGAGGATGACGCCGAGGATCTTCGACTTGATCTGCGGTTCGGCGTTGATAATATCGCGCACGACATTGGTCGGCGTCGTGCCCCATTCGGTCACGAAGACGAAGCCGTCCACCTGAGGCGCAAAGGCCTTTGCATCGATGACCGGTCCAAGCGGGGCGAGATCGACGACAATGTAGTCGAAGGTCTGGCGGGCATTGTCCATCAGCGTCATCATACCGGGCGAAGACAGGAGTTCGCTCGTATGCATCAGGTGATCGTTGAGGCGCGCCGGCAAAATCGCAAGCTTGCTACGCGGATCGACCCTGACGGCATTTGTCCATGGCACTTCACCAAGTGCGGCTTCGATCAGGCCGTGTTCGGGCGGCTTGCGCAGCATCCGCGTTAGGCCCGGATTGCGAAGGTCGGCGTCGATCAGAAGCGTGCGCTTGCCGCTGGAAGCCAAAAGCGAAGCGAAATTGGCTGCTGTTGTCGACTTGCCCTCGCCGGGAAGAGCCGAAATCACGCCAATCACGCGACTTTGCCGACCCTGCAGCATCACATCGCTAGCCAGTTTTGCATTGCGCAGGGTTTCGGCAAAGATAGAGCGTGGTGCTTCGAGGACAATCCGCATGATGCGCTCGAAGCTTGCACCCTGCTCGATTTGCGCATCGGCCGGCGGCATTGCGTAGGACTTGCGGCCCTTTGCGAACAGCTTTTTCTTTTCCGCGCTTGGTTTACCCATCAGCGGAAGATAACCGAGGAACTTCAGGCCAAGCACATTTTGCACGTCTGATTCGACCCGGAAGAAGCGTTCGCGGAATTCCTGGAACGCGGTCAACGCACCGCCTGCCATCAGGCCAAGCACCATGGCAAGGCCAATGGTCATCGTCTTCTTGGGGCTGGAAGGCGCCGAAGGAACACCAGCCTGCGAAATGACACGCGCCTTGGCGATCGGGAAGGATTGCTGCTGTGAGGCTTGCTCGAACTTGCCGAGGTAGGATTCGTAGAGGTTCTTGAGAGCGGTAGCGCGCTGTTCGAGATCGTTCAGCGTGACCATCGACTTGTCGTTCTCGCTGCTCTTGCCCGTCAGATGCTCGATGCTCTGACGCAGCGACGCTTCCCGCGAGCGGGCAACTTCGAACTCATTGCGATAACTTGACGTCAGTTGCTGCAGCTCCTGGAAGACCTGGCGGGCCAGTTCCTGCTTTTCACTCCGCAAGGCGACTGCCTGTGGGTGATCGGCGCCGAAACTCTGCGTGATTTCCTGAACGCGGCGATTGACCTGGATATAGCGCGTGCGCAGATCCTGGATCACAGTATTGTCGCCCTGCGCGGAGGAGATCGCAGCATTTTCGATTGCGGCGTCCTGGCCTTGGTCGACAATCGACTTGAACTGATTGTAGCGCGCCGATGCACTGGCGGCGTCAGCCTGCGCGACGATGAGTTGTTTGTTGAGGTCGGCAAGCTGCTGCTCGGACATCAGCTCGCCATTGGCCGAAGTCAGACCATTCTGAGCCTTGAAATTGGCAACTTCCAGAGCCGCTTCCTGAGAGCGCTTCTTCAGATCGTCGATACGTTCTTGCAGCCAGACTGAAGCGCTTTCCGTTGCGTCGAAATTGGCATTGAGCTGGTCCTTGAGGTAGCCTTCGGCATAGGCGCGCGTCACACGAGCGGCCAGGATCGGATCGGTCGAGCGGAAAGACAAGGCAAGAACCGCGCTTCGATTGACACGTTCAACGTTGAGCGCCTGCTGGATCAAGGCCGCTGCCTTCTGGCGGCGTCCGTTGCGGATATCCTCCTCGGAGATTTCGGGCTCGGACGAGAAGATGGACTTGATGCCCGATTTCAGCATGGCGAGCGGACCGCCGGACGCGTTCATGATCGTGTCGTTATCGGCCAGCTTTTCGGCATCCACGACCCGCAAGGCAAGCTCGTTGGATTTAAGAATTTCCACCGCACTGGCAATCTGCATATCGACCTGCTGCGCACTGGCGACCGGCGTCTGGTCTTCCGCATAGCGCGTCATATTGTCGTCGAGCAGGATCTGGGTCATCGACGTATATTGAGGCGTTGCAAAGATCAGATAAATCACCGCAAGCGCGACGAAGGCCACCACGCAAGCGGCGATCGCGCCGGCGCGCCGCACCAGGATGGCCAGCAGTCGATCGATATCGATAAAGGAATCGGCCGGTTCGGCCGGTGTCGGCACGCTGCCGTGGACTGTCAGATTTCGCTGATTCATGGCTCTATCCTTTGCGGAAGCGAACGGCGGCGATTGTTGAGCGCGGCGGCCATGCGGGCAAACCGCGCCGAAATCGGCATTCCGAGATGTTTGAGGGAAGCGGGATCGCGCAGCGCAACGGCCAAAGCGTTGGGCAGCGACCTGCGTTTGATGGCATCGACAAGGTGGAGGAAGGATCGTCCGCGCAACAGGCTACGGGTGCGAAACGCCTGAGCGCGCATGGCCTCGTCGTCAAGCCTATAGCGAGCGAGGAAGGTGCGGTCGCCCTCCAGCATCGCATCGATATGAGAGAGTTTCAGGACGCGTGAAATCGAGCCTTCACGGATCAGATAGTCGTAGCCCGGCTTGGGCTCGATGACGCAGCGACCGCCGAGCGCCAGGACGCTGGCGAGGAACAGGTAATCCTCCCCGACCCGGAGGTTTTCGTCAAAGCGAAGGCGATGCGTTTCAATGAAGTCTCGCCGAAATACCGGCTTCAAATATCCAAAATTATGCGTTGTCTGAAACAGCGCATTTGAGCGAATGAAAGCGGGCAGCGAAAGTTCGGGCGTTGCGGCCAAGTCCGCCTCATCGAACATGACCTGCGCAGGCGTGCCATCGGCGCGAACGACGCGCAGATTATCGACAGCAACAGCGGCGCCAGCCCAGTCGGCGCGATTGATCAATCGCCGCATGCGGTCCGGATCGATGGCGTCGTCCGAGTCGAGCACGGCAAGCCAACGTCCGCGCGCCGCGTTGAAGGCTGCATTGCGCGCTGCGGAGGGCCCGCCATTCTTTGCAAGCGAGACGAGACGAACCCGCTCGTCCGGGTACGTTCGGACGATTTCAGCTGTGCTATCGCTGGAGCAATCGTCCGCAACCACAACTTCAAGCGTCACGTCACGCTGGGCAAGCGCACTCTCTATCGCAGCGACCAGCGTGTCCTGCGCATTATATGCTGCAATGATGAAGCTGACCTCCGGCTGCGCTTCGCTCATGTCGCCTCCGCCGTTCCGTATTGCGTCAATTCGCGCAGTCCGAAGAGGCCGCTGACCACACCAGAATGCATGACGCCGCGCAGAGCATAACGGTTGCGTTTCACAGGCATAGGCGCAAAGGCAAGGGCGGCGGCATAGCAGACGGCAGCTTTCGCCGCAGCAAGGCCGATTTGCGGCAGACGACCTATGCCGGCATGGCGCTCGGCCACCAGGCGGCCATGAGTCTGACCGAAGCGGAAGCGACGCTTTGCCAGCCAGGAAAGAGCCGCGCGGCTCTGCGGCACCGGTTCCACGACCTCGGCCTTCTCGGCATAGGCGATCTTGCCGCCTGCGGCATGCATGTGGCTGAAGAATTCGGTGTCTTCGCCACCGCTTTTGCCAAGCGCCAGGTTGAAGCGGCGGCCGGTAAGGCTTGGATGGGTTCGCTTCAGCAACACGTTGCAGGTGTAGCCCGTCACGATTTCACCCTTGACCCAGACCGGCAAAGTCGAATGGAAGTCGCCTTCACGCATCCAGAGCGGGGCAGCGCCATCATAAACGCTGCGGACCGGACCGAGGACGGCGGCAGCACCGCTTTTCCTGGCAACATTTAGCAGTTCCGCAATCCAGATCGGCGAGGCCTCCTCGTCGTCGTCGATGAACGCAATGAACTCGCCACTCGCATTGTCGAGGCAAGCATTGCGGGCAATCGAGATATTGCCGGCCGGGCAATGGACGTAAGCAAGCTCGTGCGGCACCTCGGCGCGCAGCGCTTCCACGCGAGGCGCGGCCGATGGCGTGATGTCATTATCGGCAATGATGATCCGTAAACGAACATTCTCAGGCACGGCAAGCGCCCCGAGCGAGCGCACCGTTTCGTCAAGCGAGGCGCGGCGATATGTGCAAAGGCCAATATCGATCTTGATCAGGTCCTCCTCCGTCATGAAGAGGTCTTTCTGCTGCGAAGACCCAGCACTTCCATCCAAAATCCGACCGACCAGGCAAAATGCATCACCATGGCGGAAAAGGCGGCCAGCGGGCCATAGGGATTGCGCTGTCCTACCGCCATCCAGAAGCCGTAGCCGAGGCAGGCGAGAGCCCAGAAAGCAAAGGGGATTGCGGCTGCCCAGTTGATGACCGCCAGAAACGCCGCCACGAAGACGGGCGCAACAAGAAGCGGCAGCATCTGGCGCAGGCTCGGCATGCTGCGATGCTTGAGAATATTACGGGCTCGGCCGCGGCCGTAGCCTATATATTGACGAAACAGTTTTTGCACGCTGTCACGCGGGTAATAGATCATCCGCGTCCGGTCGGTCATCCAGATGCGGAAGCCGGCCTTGCCCAGCCGATAATCGAGTTCGGCATCTTCGTTATGGCTAAAGGTTTCGTCATAGCCGCCGACCGCTTCGAAGGCTGCGACCTTCATCAGTGCGTGATGACCGTGTTCGGCCCAGTGGCCCTCGGCGCCTTCGCGGTGCTTTGACCCGCCATTGCCAAGCTTGGAATTTTGGGCGAAGGCAGTCGCTTTCTGGAAGAGGCCATATCCAACCGTTTCCATGGCGACCACAACCGAATCTGCTCCCGTGCGGCGGGCCTCTTCAACGAGCTGGCGGCAATAGTCTTCTGGATAATCGCCATGCGCGTCGATGCGAATGAAATATTCGTAATCGCGGCCAAAGGTGGCGACCGCAAGGTTGATTGCAGCACTTTGCAGGCGGCGCGGATTGTCGAGCAGCAGAATGCGGGGATCGCTTGCGCTCAATTCCGTCACGATGTCACGCGTGCCATCGGTGCTGCCGCCATCGGCAACGACGATGCGCGCATCGAGCACGTCCATCTCCGGTGTCAGCCGCTCGATGAGTGGGCCGATATGTTTTGCCTCGTTCAGGCAGGGAATAATGATCAGGCAGGATTTGGTCCCGCGTTCCTCGGTCGGCATTTTGGCAAAACCTTCTGCTTGGAGAATTGCTTCTTGGGGGCCGGGAGCGGCTAGTTTCGTATCTTTTGTCGACAGCGATAGCTGTGCGATGCTTTCGACCAGCGCGCGGCAGTCGCTGCGGTCGGCAAACCAAGTCGTCGTCGGTTGGGCGTACACCTCGGCGGCGAGCTTGTCATAGTCAGGTGCCGCTATCGTTTCGAAAGCGAGCACAAGATTGTTCGGATCGGCATCCACTTGCAGCATGCCGATGCCCTTATCGGCGAGGAACCGGCCCGTTTGCGTACGCTTGAGGGCGATGGGCACAGCGCCATAAAGGCAGCCTTCATAAAGCCGGTTCGGCAGCAGCCATTCGGAATTGAGACCTTCTTCGAAGAAGTCGATTGCCCAGGTAAAATGTACTTCGCTGTAGATAGCGGCAAGGTCTTCCGGGTTTCGATACGGACCTTCGAAACGAATATAGGGTTCCGCGGCGACCATTGCGTCGAAATCTTCGAACTCGCTGTAGGCGGGGCGGCCGCGCAAGATGATTTCCACCTTGCCTTCCATCTTACGGGAAAATTCCGAGAGGATGGCAAGCGAGCGACGGCAGCGCAGCGCGCCAAACCAGCCAATGCGCCATGGCTCGCCTGCCCTTGGGGCAGGGCGGGGCGCAGGCCGTTCGCCGGGACCATCAAGTGCCAGTACCTTGTTTTCGACCAGCATAAACGGTGCTTTGATCCCCGAGAGAGGGCGGAAGTAGTTTTCAATGAACGCTGGCGAGCTTGTCCACACGAGTTCCGTCTGGCGGGAGAAGAAGGCCTCTGCGCGTCGCAGCATGCGCCCGGCTTGATCGCCGCGCAGCAGCAGCCGGTGAATGTCCAGGCATTCGTAAACCACCGGAACGCCGCCGAACAGCCTGGAAGCACGGCTTGCAAGCGCCAGCATTTCAAGGTTCCGAGCGACGATCACGTCTGGACGCGAAAGGCCTGCGAGCCGCCGCGAAAGTCCGGCTGTTGCGCGCATAACCGCGCCGATGCGTTGGGCAAATCGACCATCTGCGGTGCGCCCAAGTTCGATCGGCTGCAGGCCAGAGACTGAGGCGAGAGGATTATCGCCGCGCCGGAAGCCGGCCAGCGTCACGGCGCCGCCGCCTTCACGCAGCATGAGGACGCGCCGGCGAACCGCCGGATCGGAAAGATCGTGAGCCAAGTAAAGGATTTCAGTCATCCACTCTCCATAAACAACTGGCCTGATCGGCCCACGTCATGAAAAATTCGCCGGCCATCATACTAATTCAGCTTACAGGCGACCGATTCCGGGAACTGGCATTTGTCTCCGGGTGCGGTGTAGGCGATGCGATCGACTTCCATCGTTGTCGGCGCTTGATAGGCAAACTTGCCCATCCAGCCTGCCAGTGTGTTCGAGCCCCAGAAGCTCAAGAAAATTTTCTGCGGCTCATCCGGCACCTTGGCTGGATCTGTGACTTCATGAACCATCTTGCCGTTCACATAATATCGAAGCCGACCAGGCTCCCATACGAAGGCGAAGTCGTTGAAGTCTTCGTTCGCAGGCTTTGCAAGAGGCACGAGCTTTTCATTGCCGCCCTTGCCCTTGATATACTGGTTGAGCTGAACCTCGTTCATGTTCTTACCGAGAACCTCGAAGTCGATTTCGTCCTGTGGAAGCTTATCCACCGGGCCAATATAGGTGAAGAAAGCAGAATTCAAACCGGACCCAGTGCCGGCCTTGACGCGCGCTTCATAGGTTCCATAGCCGTAGCGCTGCCGCGTTTGGATTTCGCCGCATTTAAAATCACGATCCTTCATGCGACCGGCTTCAAAGCCAAGCTTCAAAGTCCCTCCATTCGCGTTGACCTCGCTTTTCGACCATGTGCAATTCTGATGTGCGCCATTGTTCCAGCCATCGGAGATCATCCAGAAACGCTGGTTGACGGTATCGAAGTTGTCGACAAAGGATTTTCCGGTCTCCATTGCATGAGCAGGCATTGCCGCCCAGGAACCGAGGGCGGCAAAAAGGCATAGCGAGCGCAATGTCAAACGTGCGAAAAACCTCATGCAATTACCTCTGCTGTGAAGACAAATGTTGGGGGACTTGGGCGGGTTGTAATGCTTTAACCGCCTTTTCGGTTCGTCCTCCGGTGAGCAGGCCATAAAGTCTGGGAGAGAGCGTGCGCACAGCCGCGTGCGATAAAATCAAAATTGGGAAAAGTGTCGCGACTGCGAGAACGAAATAAAGCGGATAGAAATCACCGCCAATCTTGCCCCACACCATCCAGAAGATAAGCAACACCGGATAATGGCTGCAGAAAATCCAAAAGCTCAGGCTGCCCGTCCGTGACAGCCTCTGGCCGATACGGCTTTTTACTAAAAGCGCCGACATCGCCCAAAAACCGGCGGCCCCAAGAATCGAGAGCACGTTGCGCGTCATCTCGAGCCACTGCGGATAATCATTGCCATTCCAGTAGAGAAGACATGCAAGCGATATAGCGGCTGCAAACAGCAGAGCCGTTCCAAGCTGCGCGTGCGGATCAAGCGCTTTCACGTCAATCCGGTTAAGGGCGATATAGATGCCGAGCGAGAACGAAAAGGGTATGGAGCTTTTCAAGACCACGACCGCCGGGATCTGCGGCACAATGGCCACGAGGAAAAGCCCGATCAGGGTGAGGAGGGGCGCTCGGCGCAATGCCCAGACAAAGCAGGGCGACATGAGGACACATATGAAGAGATCGCGCAGAAAGTAGAGCGGCAGATTGACTGGATAATCCTCTGCGGCCAGAAGATGGGTCATCAGCTCACGCAGGCTGGCCTCAGCCAGATTAGGCAGGTACCCGTCGCCGAAACCGAGGGCAATGACCAGCGATGCGACGAGGGCAAAGCCTAAATTCCAGATCAGGAACGGCAGAGCAACCGTGCGCGCCTTGTTGACGACGACCTTGCGGTAATTGAACGCCTCCAGGCCACGGCGGAACAAGAGATAGCCGGAAATCGCGCTCAGGCAGGGCACGCCGATGCGAAAGAGCGAGTCGGCGAGAAACACACGCAGCCAATCGAATGCGCCATAGGTGCCGAGATAAGGGCTTGTTTGCGGATCAAAAGGAACATGCACGAAGACAATGCCCGAAATGAGCAGGATCCGCATGATATTGATCCGGGCAGACAGGTTGGCATCAACAGTCACGTGTTCAGTCGTCCCTCTTGTTTGGCCGCGGTTCCTCCCAGACCGTGGGGCATTGCAATGAAAGCAGACGTGAGCCCTTCGTGAGTGCAACTTAACCGTTTTTAGCGGAATAAAATATGGCAGTGCAGCAAAAACCTACCGAAAAGCGACTTTCGGCGCTTAAAACCAGCGCGTTTCAAAAGGGGCTCATGGGATCACAATTGCTTTGAATCACGAATAAAACACAAGCTTATCAAATATTTGTCACGTGACCCATGCAGCTCTTAAGCTGCCTTAGTACCTCACCGGGGAACCAAAATTTTTTTTGAGGATGAGCAAACTGTCGTACCCAAGGCCGGTAATTTCGCACGAGAAAATTGCGGCTTGTTTATGGCAATGCTATTTTAGCGTCTTCTTGTTTGCGCTGGCGAAGGTGTTGTAATCGCCAGTAGCGTGTATTTGCCGGGAAATGGGATTGCGATTGCCGGCCTGATTTCCTACGCTAAGTATTGGCGCGAACACTTTTCGATGATGTCTTTCAGGAGACCGGATTGGCCGTCTTTACGATTGTTGTTCCCTTCTACCAACGCGAGGACGGTATATTACGCCGGGCGTTGACCTCCGTATTTTCGCAGAAATTCCAGGACCTCGATCTTGTCGTTGTCGATGATGCGTCGCCGCATCCGCTGAGCGCCGAGCTTGCCAGTCTGCCCGAGGAACAAAGGGCACGGATCCATGCGGTGCGTCAGGAAAACGCAGGTCCGGGAGGTGCACGCAACACGGGTCTTGATCATGTGCCGGCGGGCACGCGCTATGTCGCGTTTCTCGATTCGGACGATTTCTGGACCCCCGATCACCTTGCCAATGCCTATCAAAGCATGGAGGCCCACAACGCAGATTGCTACTTTGCCTCGATCGAAGGTGGAGAGGAATTCGACTATCATTTCGGAATTGCCGATCTCGAGCGGACCGAAGCGTCAAAGCGCCTTTCAGATCATCCGCCGGTGATCGAGATCCCCGATATCGCGTCCGTCATGCTCAAGAATTGGGCGTTCCTCCATCTGTCGGCCATGGTGATCGGCCGGCCGCTGATCGAGACGAAGCGTTTTGATGCAGCGCTCAGACTGGCAGCAGAAGACGTTTTGTTTTTCTGCGACTGCATGCTGGCGGCAAAGCGCGTGATCCTGTGCGCTGCGCCGGGAGCGCTGCGCGGCGAGGGCGTCAATATCTTCCACGGCGTCGATAACGCCTCGCCCGAGTTTTTGCGTCAGCAGTTTATCACCTGGATGGCGCTCGATCGACTGGAGCAACGCTTTGCAGGTCGCCCCAGCGAGATCGAAACCATCAACCAGTACAAGACGCGGGCAAGACAGCAGGCGCTTTGGGGGCAGATGGCAGGCCTTCGTCGCAGACGGCGGCCTGACTTTTCGCTGCTCGCGCGATGGGCCTGGCGCGATCCGCGCCTCCTCGGCAGTGTAGTCGGGCTTGCTGCCGGCAAGTTGAAGCGGTGACGTTTCTCATCGACGCCTCATCAAGGTTTCGTCCATCCGGCCGACATGATGGGGCGGACGGCTGCCTGGTCAGGCGTCCGTCGGTACGGGCAAGAGATAGCGAAGGCCGCCTGCGCCTCTCGTTGCCACTTCGACGCCGCCGGGATTGCGCAGCCGCTCGGTCTTGTCGCGAAAAATGCCGGCGGCAATGCCTGGGGCGGCAAGGGGGCGGCCCGCTACATGGGCGAGGGCGCCCGCCATGCCTTTCTCCCGTTTGACGTCGAGAAAATGGCGCAGCTCATACTTGTCCTTGATATGGGCGGCATGGCGCTTTACGGCGGCAATATCCTCTGCGTTCAATCCGCCTTCCGCCAGGATAGCGCAATCGGCTTCGTAAAGCCGCAGGAGGTCGACGGTCTTATGGCTGCCGCTCAGCGAGTTACCCCTGACGACTGCGCCATAGCCACAGCTGTGAATGACCTTATAGCGCCCGCCGCGCGCCAGCGCCCGAACGTAAAGTTCGTAGTCTTCTCCGAGCCGCATCTCCTCACGGTAGCGCAGGCCGTGCTTTTTCATAAAGGAGCGTCTCATCACGGGCTTCAGGAAGCCGATTTCGCCGCGCCTGACGCCCGGCTTTGAGATATTGCCGTCGACAAAGCCCTTGAGGTCGAGGAAGACTGGCTTTGGCGGAAACCTGTCGCGGAGCGTGGCCGCCCGGCCTACCTCATTGGCATCGACAAAGGCGATGTTATCGGCCACAAAGTCCCAGTCGTCCTGCGCAAGCATAGGTGCGAAACGTCCGGGAAAGAAAAAGTCATCCGCATCGAGAATGGCAATCAATGGCGCGCGGGAAATCGAAATGGCATGATTGCGTGCTGCGGATGGGCCTCGGTTCTGATCGAACTTCACGACGGTGAGCCTGCCCGACCCGTCGTCGGCGGATCTTGCGACATCGGCCGTCTGGTCGGACGACCCATCGTCGACGACGACGACTTCACTGACCTCCGTTTCAGCCAATGCCGAAATGATGGCCGCCTTAATGGTATCAGCGGCGTTCTTGGCGGCAATGATGGTGCAAATGCCTGATGTATCCTGCACGTCGAAACCCTCCGTGTTTGGAGTGACAGTTAGGACGTTCGAAAAGCGGCGGCAACCTGAAATAGCTTAAAAGATGCTTTTGCGACTTCTACCGCTCACGGCAAGGGCCTGAAAGCCGAGGTTCTGAGTGAACAGTGCGCAAGCGTTAAGACCTTAAATAAGGTTGTCAGCGATTTTCATAGGGAGGAGCACGAAACGGCGCCTGATTTTCAAGACGCTGCGAGGGCGAGCTTGCAGGCCGTGGCGCCGAGGATGAGGTGTGGCTCCCCTGGCGAGCGACAAGGATAAGCACCCCGATGAAATATCCCGTTTGCAGGACGATGGTGGCAATCACGGTTGCGATGATCGTGGTCACAACGGATCCGCCAATGACGTAGCTTGCGATCGCAAAGACTACGAGAGCGGAAAACATGCTTATGAAAACGCGAGGTGCATACATGGTTGCCTCCCCCGAGGGGCGACTCATTCGAGTTCGATGCGTGGCCGCCCTTACGGTAAGGCCTGATTATATTCTTTATTTAGTCGGCGTTCAACTAAGCCGTGAAGCTCTTAACGCTGCCGATCTGAATAAAGACAATCTTTTTAAAACTCGTTTCGAGGTTGGGTGAATCCTTCGTAACCTTTCTCGGTGGGAAGATTCGCGTCCGATCTCAAAAAAGAACAGTCAATTGTGGCGGCGCGATACACGCAGGAAGCACTTTCGTTGGCCATTTCCCACGCTTATTAGGTTTTACCGTTCAAATTTTATTACAAAGTTTTAATCGTTTTGCTGCTTTCCGTGCGGCGCAAAAGAATATGTTGCGATGCAACAATTCCTGACGGAGCGAGTAGAATTTGTGCTTTTAACTTGAAAGAACGGATGCGACGCGTCCACCGACGGCGCAGGCAGGAATAAAAATAGCCACGAAAGACTTGCCGAAACTTGAGATTAAAAAAATTTATACAGTAAATCGAAGTTTATCCACGGTGAAAAAGCGCTTTTAATCGTTTTAGGTAAAGTATTTTTTAAAGCGGCTCGGCCGATTTGGGGTCGCCTGGCACCTCGTTTTGAGCTGCCCGCAAAAATTGTGACTTAAAAAAATCAAATACCTCCATAAACTGTACATCGATCACGGCCACTCTCGGCCGGGTGTTCAACCGACTTAATGGCAAACATAAATGGAGCTTTCTCTATGAAGTCTGCAGCGAGATCGGACGGCGCGTCTTTCTTCGGCGCGGTTCAAGATGGCGTTTACCCTCCGACAGGCGGGGTGTTGAAGCGGATATTTGATGTTTCCGCTGCTACCATCGGTCTCATTTTCCTGAGCCCGATTTTTCTGATGGTTATGTTGCTCGTCAAATTGTCGAGCAAAGGACCAGCGTTCTATGGCCATCGACGGATTGGCCACAATGGCGAAGAATTTCGTTGCCTCAAGTTCCGCACCATGGTCGTCGACGGCGACAGGATACTGCGGGAATACCTCGACGCTAATCCCAAAGCGATGGAGGAATGGAAGGCAACGCGTAAGCTCCAGAACGATCCGCGGGTAACGACCGTCGGTTCCGTGCTGCGCAAGCTTAGCCTCGATGAGCTTCCCCAGCTGATCAATATCATCAGGGGCGACATGAGTGTTGTTGGTCCACGTCCGGTGGTGCGCGACGAACTCGAGCTTTATCAGCAGGCAGCGGTCTACTACCTGAAGTCACGTCCTGGCTTGACTGGTCTTTGGCAGATCAGCGGTCGCAACGACGTCTCCTACCAGGCGCGCGTCAACTTCGACATGCACTATGTCGAAAACTGGTCGCTCTTGAAGGATGTGGCTATCATCGCCCGGACAATTCCGGCGGTGTGCATGCAGCGCGGCAGCTACTAATCCGCCGCGAGAACGCTATTTATCTTTGCCATAGCTATTTTGCGGCGCGCGCAAGCGTGCCGCACTTTTGATGGAGCTTCCATGACGGAAACAGCCTATCGCATTTCAAGCGGCGCCGATGCCGGCGCTCAGGCATTGTCTGATGTGAGTGCATCCAAAATGCACTCGAAATCATTTTTAAAGAATCCTCGCTTTCATCGGGATCTGAAGCCGAGCGGATTGTCGGTCAAATTGCGAACCGGACTTTCCATGCTGGCCTTCATGGGACTTGCGTTCTTCTCTCACGCGGCGGCGGCTTCCGATTATCAGCTTGGCGTGATGGACAAACTACGCATTCGCGTTGCCGAGTGGCAGACGGCGGAGGGCTCTATCCGCGATTGGTCTTCGATCAGTGGCGATTATACAATCGGACCATCCGGTACCATTTCGCTGCCGTTCGTCGGTGAGTTGCCGGTATCCGGCAAATCCACCGGTACAGTTTCGGAAGAAATTGGCACCGCTTTGCAAAAGAAATTCGGCCTTCGGGATCTGCCCTCTGCTTCGGTCGAGCTGGCGGAGTTCCGGCCGATCTATCTGTCGGGCGATCTTGAAAAGCCCGGTGAATATCCTTACTCGCCCAATCTCACCGTCATCAAGGCCGTCAGCCTTGGAGGTGGTTTGCGCCGTGCTGACTCTGGACAGCGTTTCGCCCGAGACTTCATCCAAGCCAAGGGCGAAGCCTCCGTTTCGCTTGTCGATCGCAGCCGTCTCTTGATCAAGAAGGCGCGGCTTGAGGCTGAACGAAGCGGTCAGGAAAAATTCGACATGCCGAGCGAATTGAAGGGCCAGCCCGTCGCAGAGGCAACGTATAACGGCGAACTGGCCTTGATGGCCACGCGCAAGAAGCGCCTGACGCTGCAATTGCAAGCCCTGTCCGATCTGCGTACGCTTCTGCAGAACCAGGTTGAGACGCTGGCCAAGAAGACCGAAACCCAGAACCGCCAGCTGCAGCTTGCCACCGAAGACCGAGACAAGGTCGAAGATCTGGCGGAAAAAGGGCTGGTGCTCAGCGCCCGCAAGATGACCGCCGAACAGCGGGCTGCCGATCTCGAAGCGACGCTTCTCGATATCGACACCAATTCGCTGAAGGCCAAGCAGGACATCAACAAGGCCAATCAGGACGAGATCAATCTTCGCAACGATCGGGACGCGCAAATCGCGCAGGATTTGCAGGACACCAATGCACAACTCGACGAACTCAATCTGAAGCTGGCAACCAGCCAGTCGCTGATGTCGGAGGCGTTAGCGCAATCGGTCGAAGCAGCGCGCTTTGATCCGAAGGGCGGGGCCCCGACGATTTCCTATGCAATCGTGCGAGACGTGGACGGACAGCAAAAGGAAATTGCGGCGCAGGAAAATACCCCCTTGCAGCCCGGCGACATTATCAAGGTCAAAGCCGAGCTTTTGATGCAGTAGCCACAGCGGGCCGGCGGTCTATCCGCCGGCTGTGCCGGCGTGTCGAGCCTTTATCAGACCAGTGGCGTCTGGATCGTCATCACGCATGATGTTCCA
The DNA here is from genome assembly GCF_037199735.1 of Oryzifoliimicrobium ureilyticum. Lineage (NCBI taxonomy): Bacteria > Pseudomonadati > Pseudomonadota > Alphaproteobacteria > Hyphomicrobiales > Rhizobiaceae > Oryzifoliimicrobium > Oryzifoliimicrobium ureilyticum. The sequence continues at coordinate 140,560 of NZ_JBBBVQ010000004.1, forward strand.
GTTTACGGAAAGACCCTATGCGGATCGCAAAAGCGACGTTGATCGAACCAGGAAGAAACAGGACCTACGGGATCTTCGCCGTCGCCGTATCGATGTTCTGCTTCGCCTATTCGGTCAATTTCGGCCAGGCGTCCATTCTTCTTTATTATGCCTTGTGGTTGCCGCTTGTCGCGGTTGACTACAAGCGGGTGCTTGGCAAATATTCGAATTACCTTTGGATCTTTGCCTTCGCCACAGTCGCGTTCCTGTCGACCTTCTGGTCTCAGGCACCGGCCGTCTCGATGCGTGCCGCCATTCAATATCTGACGTGCATCATTTGCGGCTTGATCACCGCACGCGTGGTCGATCTCAGCACCCTTTGCAAGGGTGTCGTCATGGGCGCGGCGGTGGTTTTGACCTATTCGATCCTGTTCGGTTACTACCAGTTCGATCCGCTTGACGGCACCTACAGCTTTGTGGGTGCCTTTGCCTCGAAGAACCAGCTAGGTTTTTATGCCTCGCTCGGTACGCTGTTTGCCGTTGCCCTCGTTCTTGTGCTCGGCGAGCGCTTCATCTGGCTCGGTATTTCCGGCGTGGTGGGTCTTTTATCGGCCTATGCCCTGTTTGCTTCACAGTCGGCCACCTCGGTGCTGACGACCGTGGTGCTGGTGGCACTGGTGGTGGGCTTGCGCGGCATGCTGTATCTTGCGCCCGGTCACCGCAAGTTTCTGATCGTCGGAGGCGGAGTTGCTGTTGTGATGCTCGCCGTTGCCGGCGTCTACCTTGGCGCCGTGGATGCCGTGCTCGGTATCTTCGGCAAGGATTCGACGCTGACAGGGCGAACCTATCTCTGGCAACAGGGCATCGAGGCGGCGGGTCTTCATCCGGTATTCGGCGTCGGCTATCAGGCCTATTGGGTCCAGGGCTTTTCGGAGCCGGAGCGGCTGTGGGAGGAATTCTTCATCGGCTCGCGCAGCGGCTTCCACTTCCACAACACCTATATCGAAACCGGGGTTGAGCTGGGCCTTGTTGGCATTGCTCTTCTGGCTTTCACGCTTCTACGCACGGTTGGCGGCCTGCTGAAACACTTCATCACGGACCGGCGAAACGACGAATGCTACGTCCTGTTTTGCGTCACTGTGTTGCTGATCATCCGCTCCTTCGTGGAGATCGACGTGTTGACGCCTTACAATGTGGGCACATTCCTTCTTTACGTCTGCGCCGGCAAGCTTGCTTTACAACGAAGCCCCGTTGCCGCTCGATGGCAGCCGATCGAACCGGCGGTATCGATGGGCTCTTCTATCAAGTAGCGCTTTTCATCCGGCCGCGGCCGCCATTTTTGCCCAAGGGGAAGTGATGAAGACACTTTACGGCATCCAGTATCTGCGCGCCTTTGCTGCTCTGGCGGTCGTGGTGTTTCATGCTGCCGAACGGGCAGGGAGCCACTTTGCCATCGGCGCTGCGGGCGTCGACGTGTTCTTCGTCATCAGCGGCTTCATCATGTGGGTAATTGCCGAGCGGCGCGCCGTCTCTCCGCAGAGCTTCATTATCGATCGGATTATCCGCATCGCACCTTCCTATTGGCTGGTCACTGCCATCATGATCGCCGGCGCGGTTGCAGGGCTGTTTCCCAATATGAAGCTGACAGCCGAGCATATCATCGGCTCGCTCTTCTTTATTCCGGTCCGCTCTCCCAGCAATGGCGAGATCTGGCCCGTGCTCGTGCAGGGTTGGACGCTGAATTTCGAGATGTTCTTCTATTCGCTTTTTGCGATCTCGCTCGCTTTGCCGCGTCGGTGGCGTCTCGGCGCGCTGGCGGTAATGTTTTTTTCGTTCTTTGCAATCGGTCTTATTCTGCAGCCGCAAAATGCAATCCTTGCCACCTATACGCGACCGATCATCCTGGAGTTTCTCGGCGGTGTCCTGATCGCGCAGCTATGGCTTCGCCGCTATATTGCGGGAACCGGTCTTGCCTTGGCCTGCGTGTGCCTTTCGGCGGCCGGGTTTGCGGCGATCTATATCACAGGAGCGGACTTCGACGAGCGTCTTTGCGGTCCGCTGGCACTTGCTCTTGTCTTTGGCATGGTCTCACTGGAAGGTGGCGGTAGCATCGGGCGTGTCCCGGTGCTCGAATATCTCGGCAATGCGTCTTATTCCATCTATCTCTGGCATACGCTGGCCATTTCCGTCATCGTCAAGGTTGGCGGAAAAATTGGTCTTGGCCATTTTCCGCTCATTCTCGTCGCGGTGATCGGTGGAACGCTGCTCGGAATTGCCGCTTACGAATGTATCGAAAAGCCACTTCGCCGCGTGCTGTCCGGCCACGGCCGCCGCAGACTGACGCCCGGCAGAGCCTGACACGTAACCCTCGGACTTTCAGCCGCGCTGAAACTAACGTGGCTCGCCGGCTGCGGCGCGCGTTATGATGCCATCATGCATTGACGGTAGCTGTGCGCTGAGAGGCATTAAAGCCGAAAGCGCACGTCTCTCTTCTTCTGACAAGCTACCTCAAGATTGCTCAACCCACCAGAAGATATGAGCTTGCCAAAAATGGGCAAAGCGTCTATATACATCCACATAGTTAGCATGCTTATAAATTGATGTGCAAGTGTATTGAGAACGTTGCCGTTCCAAATCCGGGGATGTGAGCGAAGCTTGCACGTCAAATGTTGGACCGTCGTCTCGATTGTTTTCCGGCGCCGGCCTTGCTCGATCGGAATTCATGACGCCTGGCAGCGGCGACCCGTTCCAGGCAAGTTCAAAGAGACATACCCATGGCAGACAAAACCTCGTTGCGCGTTGTCAATCCCGAAGACGAAGAGACAGTTCGCGAAACGCCCTCTGACGTTCCTGCACAGCAGGAGCCGGTAGCGGAGGCGACACCATCCAAACCTGCGCCTGCCGCTACTGTGGCTGCGCCCAGCGGTGCCCCTTCGGGGACTAAGCCTCGCCGCCGGCGCAGCCTCGTTCGCCCCGTTCTCTTTGGACTATTGCCCGTTGCTCTTGTAATCGGTGGTTACTTCTACGTGACCGGTGGACAGATCATGTCTACCGATAATGCCTATATCCAGGCCGATATGGTCGGATTGACCACGGATGTCTCTGGCATCGTCGATCGCATTGATGTGCACGACAATGAGCAGGTTAAGGCCGGTCAGGAGCTGTTCAGGTTGCGGCCCGATGTTTTCCAGATCGCTCTGGCCGGAGCGCAGGCTCAACTTGGTGTTACGCGCAACCAGATCCTGAACCTCAAGGCCAGCTATCAGCATTCTCTTGCCGAGATCACGCAAGCCGAGGCTGATCTGCCCTATTACCGTGAGCAGTTCGACCGCCAGCAGAACCTTGTCAATTCCGGAAGCGGTTCGCGTACCTCTCTTGACGAGGCAAAACACAATCTCGATGCTGCCCAGCAGAAGGTAGAGGTTGCCAAGGCTGAAGCGGCAGCAACGCTTGCCCAGCTTGGCGGCGATGCCAATCAGCCGGTCGAACAGAACCCGATGTATCTGCAGGCTCAGGCGGCTGTCGACAATGCCAGGAGGGAGCTCGATCATAGCGTCGTACGGGCGCCATTTGACGGCATCGTTACAAATGTAAACTCGTTGCAGGTTGGCTCTTATCTCGCCGCATCCACTCAGGCCTTCTCCCTCGTGTCGACCAACCATTTGTGGATCGATGCAAGCCCCAAGGAAACCGAACTTACCTATGTCAAGCCGGGACAGTCAGTGTCGATCTATGTCGATACCTATCCGGGCGTCGAATGGAAGGGCAAGGTCGAAAGCATCAGTCCTGCCTCCGGATCGAGCTTCTCACTGCTGCCGGCACAGAACACGACCGGCAACTGGGTTAAAGTGGTTCAGCGCATCCCGATGCGGGTCAGTATCGAGGACATGAATGGCAAGCCACCGCTGCGTGTCGGCATGAGCACCGTGGTCGACGTCGATACGGGCCATGCCCGCGGCCTGCCTGATTTCATCAATCGCTGGTTTGGTGGCAAGAGCCATGAGTAACACGGCCGCTGCGCAAGCACCGGTTGCCAATCGCGGCGCGATCACGGCTTGCGTTATTCTTGCCGTGATCATGCAGGCGCTGGATACGACCATTGCCAACGTTGCGCTGCCCTATATCCAGGGCAGTGTCTCGGCAAGCGCCGACCAGATCAACTGGGTGCTGACATCCTATATCGTTGCGGCCGCCATCATGACACCGCCATCGGCCTTTCTAGCCGCTCGCTTCGGCCGCAAGCGCGTGTTGATGACCGCCATTGCCGGCTTCGTAAGCGCTTCGGTCCTGTGCGGTCTTGCGCAATCGCTGCCGCAGATCGTCGGTTTTCGCCTGCTGCAAGGCTTTTTCGGTGCATCGCTGGTGCCGCTGTCGCAAGGTATCTTGCTTGATATCTACACGCCCGAGGAACGCGGCTCCGCGATGGCGCTGTTCGGCGTATCGGTGATGGTGGGTCCGGTACTCGGCCCAGTTATCGGCGGCTGGTTGACGGACAATATCAGTTGGCGCTGGGTCTTTTATATCAATGTGCCGATCGGCGCGCTGGCCTTCGGGGGCATCCTGGTCTTCGTGACCGAGACCAAAGCCAATGCACAGGCCAAGCTCGATTGGTTCGGCTTTGGCATGATGAGCCTTTTCATCGCGGCACTGCAGCTCTTTCTTGACCGTGGCGAACAGCTGGACTGGTTCTCCTCGGGTGAAATCGTCGTTGAGGCGCTCGTTGCTGCATCGGCATTCTACCTTCTGCTGGTTCATACGCTGACGGCAGAGAAAAGCTTCGTCAATCCAAGGCTCTTTCTCGATCGAAATTTCGCGGTTTGCATGCTTTTTATCTTTGTGGTCGGCGTCACTTATCTCGCTTCGCTCGCGCTGATGACGCCTTACCTGCAGACGTTGATGGGATACCCCGTCATAACGGCAGGGATCGTCATGGGACCGCGCGGTATTGGCACGATGCTATGCATGTTCATCGTCGGACGGTTGATCGGCAAGGTCGATACGCGCTTTCTTCTCTTGCTCGGCCTCGGTCTGACGGCATGGGCCATGTATGACATGACCGGCTGGACGCCCGATGTGTCGCAATGGACGATCGTCTCGGTCGGCTTCATCCAGGGCGCGGGACTCGGCTTCCTCTTCGTGCCGCTGACGACCATGGCTTTCTCGACACTTCCCGCGGAAATGCGCGGCGATGGGACGGGTCTTTACAACCTCTCACGCAATATCGGCTCGAGTGTCGGTATCTCGGTTGTCTCGGCCCTGATCGTGGAGAATACGCAGGTCAACCACGAGAATATCAGCGCTTATGTAACCCCGTTCAACCACGCCTTTCAGCAGCAGGCTGCCCAAGGGCTCAGTCCTCTATCGGAAGCTGGCCGCGCCGCGCTCAACGAACTGGTCACGCTGCAATCGACCATCATTGCTTATATGGACGATTTCAAGCTGCTGATGCTGATGTCAATTGTCGTCATGCCGCTCGTCTTCCTGCTGCGCAAGCCCGGCGCATCGTCGGCGCCAGCAGATCACGCTGCCGTCATGGAATAGAGACTGAGGTTTTGGGAAAGGGCTTGCTGAGATAGCGCGAGCCCGCCACGCCGAAACGCATAGGCGCGTCGGCATTTTTGGTAATGCCAATGCGCGGGCCAACCATGGTCGCGACAGGGGCGGCTCCTTTGAACAATGCGTAAGGCGGACAATCAAGCTTTCGATCGTTCAATGTCAGGTCGATGCCGAGCGCCTGGCACAGTTTGCCAGGGCCACTGCAAAGCGCGGGCAGCGCGTCGAGCTTTCGCCGCTCTGCCATTTCGGCAATGCCCTGTTCCGGCTCCAGCGCCCGGATCAGAACTGCAGAACCCGGTCGGCAGACGAAGTTCACGCACCAGTGCATGCCGTAGATGTGGTACACATAGACATTGCCCGGTTCGCCGAACATGGCCGCGTTACGCTTGCTCGGTCCCCGAAAGCTGTGCGAGGCCGCATCGTCGGGGAAATAGGCTTCCGTTTCCACGATGAGGCCGCCTACCATGCCGACCATGAAGCGGCAGCCGAGCAGGCTGCGGGCAACTTCCTCGGCGTCGCGAGCAAAAAACGCAGTGAGGGCGTCACCGGCCAGCGCCGGCCCGCCGATCATGCCACAACTCGCAGATAAAGGTTTCGCATGGGAAGATCGGCCGTCAGATGCCGATCTTATGGCATTTGCCTTCTGTGACATCATAGACGACGCCGAGCGGCACGAGGCTGCTTTCGGTGATGCGCAACGCCCCCTTCGCATCGATCGTGATCGTTACCACAGATCCGAGATCGCCCTTTACGGATGAAGCAGTTGCCGCGATCGTGCCATTGGCCTTGATCAGCTTGGCGTCGGCCGGCCATTCACTGATGCCGTCGACATTCGGATCGCCGCTCCATTCGAGTGTTGAGCGGGCGGGGGCGGTCTCGTCAATATGGACCTTGAGCGTCAAAGAGCCTGAGGAAGGCAGGGCGCCGGCAGCCGACGGGCCGGGCATTTTGCGTGTCGTCGCAACATTTTCGCACATGTAATCGGCTGCCAAAGCCGAGGTTGCCGCCGTCATGGCAAGGATGAAAAGAGACAGCCGGCCGATGGAAGATGGTGTATTTCGAATCATGATCATTCCCTCCTTTTTGCACGGTCATCAACACCGCGCAAAAGTGGCTCCGAGTCACGTGGAGCGATGCCCATTAGACCCGACTTTGGCTTGGATTGATACCTCTCATGATGGACGAAGGCGCCTGCGAGACGGCAAAGTCATGAAAATGACGCCGAAAAGAATGCAGAAAAGGCCAATCAAGGCGGTAGGGCTGAGCCGCTCGCCCAGAAAGAAAACGCCAAAAGCAACCCCCATCGGCACCCGCAGATAGGCCTGAGCCGTTGCTCCCACCGAACCCAAGGTTTGAACCAAGCGGAAGTAGATTGCAAAGGCGAGGGCAGTGGAAAAGACCGACAAAGCCAAGAGTGCAAGGAGAGAACGGCTTGATGGTGCAAGCGTCCAGGGATGGTCGACGATAAGGCTGATGGGGATCAGGATGGCGGCGCCGCAGATGAGCGAGCCCGCTGCCGGCATCATCGGGTCCAATCCCTTGAAATTTTTGCCGAAGATGGCCGCGCCTGCATAGGATATCGTGGCGGCGACGATGGCAAGCTGCGCCCAAAGCTCCTTGCCGATACCCTGCAGTGCTTCAACGCCGATGATGAGGCTCGTGCCGATCAAACCTGCCGTGACGCCGACAAGCTTGCGGTGCGTTACGGCTTCATGGCGAATGACGAGCGCTGTCAGCAAAAAGGTGAAGACCGGCGTCATCGAGTTCAAGATGACGGCAAGTCCCGCATCGGTTGTTTGCTCGGCCCAGGCGATCAGCGTGAAGGGAAGCACGCTGTTCATGGCCGCCTGAATGAAGAAGCGCCTCCATTGCAAAGACCCGCGCGGCAGCGACAGGCCCCGCCAGCGCAACAGCGCCAACAGCAAAAGGCCGGCAATCAAGGTGCGCGCAGCAATGAAAGTGATCGGCGGGATGGTTTCGACGCCAATCTTGATGAAGCTGTAAGAAGCACCCCAGAGCGTCGCCAAAAGGAAGAGCAATAGAAGTTCGGGGCCAAGCGTCGTGTTATCGTCCATAGGGCAGTCCATTCGATCTCGTCTTCAGATGCGTCTCGATAGCGGATGAAGCAATGAAAATGCTACGGTGAAGATCGAAGTATCGTGTTTGGGCCAGCTAGTCGCTACAGGTTCACAAAAAGGGTACCTTCACTTCAGTTCGCTTGCCTGGCGCTTTTTCATCCACCAGTCATTTTGCTGGCGCGTGTAATCCAGCAGCAGACCTTCGATTTCTTCGCATGTCGCGTGCCAGCCGCCCTTATCGATCAAATCCTGAAGCTGTCGGAGAAGCCCGATGCGCCACTCTTCGCCGGGACGCGCATAGAAGAGGCTGATCAGATTGAATCGCTTTCCAAGAACTTCGGTCGATCGCAGATGTTCCGCCATAGTGATGTGTCCTGCCGCAACGTGCGGCGCAAAACGGGCTTTCATCTGGTCTAGGATGGGCGAGCCTTCGGAGTCGGAGAAAACGGCCAGCGGCTTCAGACCGTCGAGCATCAGCGGCAGCTCGTAATTGGTATGGATCAAGTAGGGTGCGTCTCGGATCGCATGGTGCGGCTGACCAAGAACCAGGTAATCCACCGGATCTTTTTCCGCATGGCCGAAGAGCTCGTCGAAAACATAGCGCGTCTCGATGTAATCGAACTCGCAGTAGCCATGCGTTTCTGCGTCGTAGTCGAGGCCGGCCTTTCTGATGTCTGCTTGTGAGCACCTGACTTCAATAACAGGCCGGTATTCACGTTTTTGGATCTTTGTGAGGTAAATCGTTTCCATAGCGGCAGTTTAGTTCCGGTCCATGAGACGAAAGAGACGGCGCACTCTGAAGGATGCGCCGTCGGATTGACTTGCGGACCGGGTTGGCAACATGAAGAAGTTGCCGGCTCAAGTCTTATTGCAGAAGTTATGATTTCACGCGGCTCGGCCTATGCGCCGCGAATCAAAACTCTTCCCAGTTATCTTGCGCAGGGGCGGTTGCCGTTCCTGTTTTTGCACCGAAGGCCCCGGCTATGGTGCCCATCAGTTTGCGTGCCGGCGAGGGCGTGCTTCTTGACGACGGCAAGGCGGGAGCCGGCCCTGCCACGGTGCTTCGCAGTTTTGGTTGAGGGGATGCCGGGTGAATCGGACGCGGCGAAGAGGATTTTGCCGCAACGCGATGAGCGCCGCCTGCTACTGCTGACTGATGTCCCGATATCTCGAAGCTCGAAATTAACTGGAAGAGTTCTTCGGCTTCCTTCGACAGCGAATGGCTTGCCGCAGTCGATTCCTCGACCATGGCGGCGTTCTGCTGTGTGTTTTGGTCCATCATGCCGACAGCCTGATTGATCTCGTTCAGGCCGGTGGATTGCTCGCGCGCTGCCTCGACGATGCTGCGGACGTTGAAGTCGATGTCCTTTACTTGATGGACGATGCTTTCGAGAGCCTCGCCCGTCTGCGTGACAAGGTCGACGCCTGTTGCAACCTGTCCGGCCGAGCGGCCGATCAGCGTCTTGATTTCCTTGGCAGCTGTTGCCGAGCGCTGGGCAAGTTCGCGCACTTCCTGCGCGACGACAGCAAAGCCCTTTCCGGCTTCGCCGGCACGCGCCGCTTCTACGCCAGCATTAAGGGCCAGAAGGTTGGTCTGGAAGGCGATATCGTCGATGACACCGATGATGTTCGAAATCTCACCGGACGAGCGCTCGATCTCTTCCATGGCGCCGACGGCGCGGCGAACGATTTCGCCCGAACGTTCCGCTGCCCCACGTGTTTCTCCGACAAGACGGCCGGCCTCTTCGGCGCGCCGGCTTGAATCTGCCACCGTTGTCGTGATTTCTTCAAGTGCAGCGGCGGTTTCTTCGACCGAAGCTGCCTGCTGCTCGGTCCTATGAGACAGATCGCTGGCGGCGACTTTGATCTGGCTGGATCCGGCCGCGATACCTTGGGCGTTGACGGCAACCTGGCGCATCGCGTCTTCCAGCCGCGTTACCGCGCTGTTGAAATCACCGCGCACCTGGTCCAGGCGCTCTGCGAATGGCGAGGAGATGCGGTAGTTCAACTTGCCGGCGGCAAGCTGGTCGAGCCCGGTGGCGAGGCTCTCGACCGCAAAGCGCACCTGATCGGCCTCCTCGGCGCGGCGGCGTTCGTTTTCGCGGCGTTCCTGCTCGCTCAAGGCACGATTTTCTTCTGTTTCCTTCTCCAGACGACGACGTTCCAGGGCATTGTCGCGGAAGATCGCGACGGTTTTGGCCATTGCGCCAACTTCGTCGCTGCGATCAAGGCCGAAGACAGCGATTTCAGTATCGCCGTCGGCAAGCTTTTGCATCGCATTGCCGATTGCATTGAGCGGTGAGATCACACCTTTGGTAATCGTCCAGATCGAAAAGGCGGCCACGAGGGCAGCGATCGATCCGAGTATCGCGGTCACGACAAAGAGCATCGATTTCAATTCGTTGCCGGCGACAAGATTTTCCTTGGCAACGCGGATCTGCAGTTTGATCAGCTTGCCGAGAACCTCACCAACGGGATCGATGGCCTTATAAAGCTTCGTATCGACAAAGGTTGCAAGAGCGGCCTTGTCTCCCTTGTCCAGGATGGAGACCAATTCCTGGACACCCGTATCCGCCGCCTGTCTGCGGCTGACAAAGCTGTCTGCCAATTGATGCTCTTCATCCGTCAGATAGGTCGCCATATAGGCGTTCCAGTTCTTGTCGATGTCGGTGAGGGCATTACGCACACTGGCAGCGCCGTCCGTAGGCGTGATGTCGCCGGTGCGCACCTTGTGCGCAAGGTCAACGATGCTGATGGCATAGTCATCGCTGATCTCTTTCAGTTGCTGCATCGGGATCACGCGGTCCGCGACGGTCGTTTCCGCCAGTTTGGCCTGATCGCGAATGGCGATAACTGCGAAGATCGCCAGTGCGGCAATGACCGCACAAAGAAGTAAAACGCAGCTCAAAAGTTTTGTACGGATTTTCAAAATTGCCTCAATCAATAAGTCGCTGAAGAAAGCATCAGCGCCGTTGCTCGGCCCTTGTCCAATGAAGAGCTTTCCCGCTTCTACGAAGGGGCGTTTTTTTGGATGTTGCTTGACGCCGTTGTCCGCCTAAAATTGCAGCAACATCTTTGATAACTGGTTAAAAAATAGACTTTAATGCAAGACTTTAGTCTGAAAACCCCAAAATTTTATGGTGTTTACAGAGGGTTTGCGGCTATGCCGGGAAGTTGGATCTGCATGCTACTATTCGATGAAAATCGAGATGTTTGGGGATCGTTATAGTCTTTGATCGACCTATTTAACCGCCGAAATCAAAAGCAACCTTTAGAGCCGCATCCAGGTCCTCGCGCGCCTGTTGCGACAGGTACGGGCGCAGCAGGCTGGCGACTTGATTGAAACCCCAGCTAAGATGGGCGGGCCCAAGATCGCGCACGCCTTGTTGCAGGCTAAGGTAAACAGCCCAATAGGTCGAAACGATCCAGATATTTGCCAGAAGCGGTTCCCGCTCTGTATCGGGAACAGCCATCAAGCCAGCGTCCTGTGCTTTGCGGAACATATCGTCGCCGACAAGATGCATGCCGGCGCTCATGGCGAGGATGGGCTTATCGAGCGTCGGGGCTGTTGCAATGACGCCCGGAAGATCGCGAAAGAAGAAGCGATGGGCCCAGACAAGGGAAAACCAGTGGCGCAGAAATCCGGAATAGGTGGCGGGCGTTTGCGATGGCGCTTTCGATGCCATGTGGGCCAGGGCAAGCGCCTCGTCTTCGAAGCGCTCGAACAGAGCAAGAAGTAGCGATTCCTTCGTGCGAAAATGATAATAGAGATTGCCTTCGTTGATGCCGACTGCCTTGGCAATCTCGGCAGTGGTTGCCCGTTCCGGCCCGATTTCGTTGAAAAGGGCAAGACTTGCACTCAAGATGCGCTCACGCGTCTTTGGCCGCTTTAGAGGTTTCGCTTCGGAGGTTTTAGCTTTTGTCATGTCTTTCGCTCTTGAAAGCTCGACGACCCATACAAATATTCCTAAGGTATATACCTTAATTCGTCAAAGGCCATCGGTTCTTTGAGGAAAGGACTTTTCATGAATGCCCCTGTCGATCAAGCAAGCCTATCAGAGGCCTCTTATCCGCTGATCCATCGGTCCTTGCCCAGACTGTTTCTGTCGTTGATCCGCAACCCGCTTGATGCACTGCCGCCGGAAATCTTTTCACAGCCCGTGCTTTTCACGCGCGTAACAAGTGCCCTGACGGTGTATCTTGCCGATCCGGCGCTCATCCATGAGGCGCTCGTCAAAAATGCCAATTGTCTCGGCAAGGGTGAAAACGTACGCCGGGCGCTTGGACCTGCACTGGGGCAGGGACTGCTGACCGCAGATGGGCCGCACTGGAAATGGCAGCGCCAATCTGTGGCCGGCGCGTTTCGCCATGACAAGCTTCTCGATTTGCAGCCTGCGATGATTTCGATCGCCGAGCGCACGCGCGATCGTTGGCTGGCGCAGGGCGCGGGCAGGCTGGATATCGGCCATGAAATGATGCGCACTACCTTCGATATCATCGTCGAGACCATGATGTCCGGCGGACACGGAATTGATGTCGAACGCGTTGAGCGGTCGATCACCGATTACCTGAAAGCGAGCGGCTGGACCTTTGCGCTCGGGGTGATTGGCGCGCCGGAATGGACGCCTCATCCTGGCCGGCGGAAGGCGAAATCTGCTACCGCGTTCCTGCGAGAAAGCCTTGCAAGCGTCGTCGCCACGCGCCGCCTAGAACCCGTCGAGCGCCACGATCTGGTGTCGATGCTCTTGTCGGCGACCGATCCGGAAACTGGCCGTCGGATGAATGACGAAGAGGTCATCGATAACCTGATGACCTTCATCACGGCCGGGCATGAGACGACAGCGCTGGGGCTTGCCTGGACGATGCATTTGCTGGCGCGCCATCCGGACTGCGAGCGCAAGATGCTGGATGAAATAGAGACGGTAACGGAGGGCGGCCCGCTGTTGGCGGAGCATGTGGCGAAGCTCGTTTATACGAAGCAGGTCTTTAGCGAAGCGATGCGGCTTTATCCGCCGGCGCCCATCATCACGCGCACGGCGCTGGAGGAATTCACTCTTGGTCCTTATCGCATCCCACGCGACACCGTATTCTTCATTCCGATCTACGCGGTGCACCGCCACAGTCTGATCTGGGAGGAGCCCGATCGTTTCGATCCGGATCGCTTCGCACCGCAGGCGGTGAAGAGCCGACATCGTTATGCCTATATGCCCTTCGGCGCTGGCCCGCGGGTGTGCATCGGCAATGCATTTGCATTGATGGAGGCGGTTGCAATCCTGGCCGTTCTCATGCGTCAGTTCAAACTCGACAACGTGAAGCATGGCTCACCAAAGCCCTTGATGAAGGTGACGTTGAGGCCGGGCGAGCCGCTCTACATGAATGTGTCCGAACGCTAGCGCGCCGTGGATTCGAACGGATACACAAAGGACGCGCGAACACTTTGAATCTGCGCACCAGGCTTCCTGAAAATCGATTCCGATTTTCAGGAAGCCTGGTGCCGTAGACCATCTTCGCATACATTTCTCTGTCAACAGGGCAGCGTAAAATCTCGCATTTTACTGCAGATGCTTTCCGACTTTTACGGCACTGCGTACTCAAAGAATTGCACGCAAGCCGCGATTGGACGAGCGGATTTGCTTTTATAATGACTATCGGCGGACGGGAAAAACCTCGTCTACGGCGCGAGGGCAGCCGTTCAACCCGGGCGGCAGCTATGCAAAATTTCTGAACCGTGGACGATATTACTTCACTGGGAACAATCGCGTTCGTAATCTGGCGCGGCCTAAAGCTATTGCGGGTAGGCGAGATCAAGAGGCAGACATGTTCCTTAACGGAAATTATCCACAGGGAGGTGTCTCGCCTATTCCGCGAAACGGAAAAACACAGCCGCCCTGGGATGACGTTAAATTGGATAACTAGATGTTTAGAAGTCGATCAATTTTAAGAGTTTTGCTTGCAGCATCTTTAATAGTCGTTCTGCCCGTTGCTGCGAGTCCTCAGAGTGAGAACCTTGCTCAAAGCGACTTATCATTGTTGACCTCTAAGGCAGAAGGCGGCGACGCCGAAGCCCAGTTTCAGCTGGGTGAAGCTTATCGTATGGCAAAGGAGTCGCAAATGACGATATAAAGGCGCTTGAATGGTATAAGAAGGCAGCCGTTCAAGGGAGTCCGTCCGCTCAATTTGCGGTCGGTGCAATGTATCTCAATGGCTTTGACGGTGTGAGGGAAAATAACGATGAAGCCGTCAAGTGGCTGACCAAGGCTGCTGAGCAAAACCATCGAGAGGCAGCAAAGTTACTCGGTAGCATTTACGAAAACGGGGTAATTGCTCCGGCAGATCAGGTTAAATCTACGCGTTGGTATCTTCAGGCCGCAAAGCAAGGCGATATCGCCTCTCAATATGCAGTTGGAATGCACTATTTGGAGGGGAATGGTGTAGAAAAAGATCCCGCAAAAGGTGCATCGTGGATACTAAAGGCGGCGCAACAAGACCTTCCTGATGCCCAAACGGAAATGCAGAATCTTTATGAAGAAGGAATTGGCGTAAAAAGGAACATTAAGGCCGCTCGATTTTGGAAGAAGAAGGCAGAAGAAACAGCGTCAGAGCTTGAAAAAGCAGATTAGTTTTTGATTCCTGTCATCCGTTCAGAGGTTATCTTTCGACAAGCACTTCGTGCGAAACAGCGATTTGAACGAAGACATCCGCCAATTGTGATTAAGCACTGAAGTCCGACCCCTTTCGGCGCGAAAGACTGACCGCGGTTAGTCCAGGTTAACACGCTGATCAGTTTGCCGTTTCTTCCGTGTGGCGGTGGTCAGCCTTCGGCGCCGATGGTGGGGTCAAATGCCAAGCCAAAACACAGACAGGAAAAGCGATGAAATTGAAATCGATGTTCCGAGTGGGGCGGAATATGACATATATTTTCGCGGCGGAACTCGAATCCGAGTTGAGCGGCCTGTTGGATCAGTGACATTTTCAAACGTCGCGGCGCAATGATCTCTGACCGTGGGTTGAGGCAATGTTTTGCACGCGCCACAGCCTTTTAAGCTTCAGGAAGCCTGGATCATGTGTTACCGCAGGTCGTGTTAAAGGATCGAAAATGATCCTTCCGAGCTGGTTCTGGAATTTGAACCGATAAGACAGGTGGCTTTCGGCTTTTGAGAGACTGTGCGCGGAAGTTCTGAGTTCCTCTGGCCGCCCAAGCATGGACTCCCGTTTCTCTGGCATAGGCGTCTGCGTTAATTAATTTCAGTTGCATTTTTAGTGTGCAGCGCACAATATGCGCGGCTTTCTACGGAGGCATCTATGTCTGAAAAAGGCGAAGCGGCCCGCATCGGTTGTCTCGACGGGCTTCGCGGATTGGCTGCGCTTTGGGTGCTTGTTGGCCATGCTCATATTCTGACGGGGTTTCATCTCCCCGTGATCGGCGATCCTGATCTTGGCGTCGATCTTTTCATCATGCTGTCGGGCTTCCTGATGGTTTTTCACTACCAGTTGCGCGAGGCCAAGGAGCCTTGGCTGGAGCCGGAAACCTGGAAAAAGTTTTGGTTGCGGCGCTTTTTCCGCATCGCGCCGCTTTATTACGTTCTGCTTGTCGCCGCCTTTGCGCTGGGGCCGATGCTATACGATGCGCGGATGGTGATCGATCATTTCAACGGTGTTCCACAGCAGGCCGCGTCACGTTACATCGATGGAAGCTTCCAGAACTTCCTGGCGCATGAGACATTTTTCTTTGGCCTCATCCCGACCTATTCCTTCAGCACGCCGTTGCCGGACTGGAGCATCGGGCTTGAAATGCAGTTTTACGTGGCGCTGCCGTTCATGATGATCCTAGTCAAGCGCCTGCTATGGTTCACGGCAATCGCCGCTTCCGTCGCGCTGGCCGCCGGTATCTGTATCGTGATGCGGCTCGCGCATATTTCCTTTCCGATGCCAACCTTCCTGCCGCTTAAATGGCATGTTTTCGCTGTCGGCATGCTCTGCGCGGCCGCGCTGTCGATGGACCGGCGGGGATTGATGGCGAGCCTTGCGGTCAGCCTGATCCTCATCCTGTCGCCGATCGGTGGACAGGAAGGCCTCAAGCATGAGGTTGTGCGGGTAGGCCTCGTGCTTGTTCTCTTCTCACTCATCCATCACCGACGCCTGCCGAGTATCGTCTCGACAACTGTCGGGCGTGTTTCGGATGAACTCGGGAACCGGTTCTTCCACCGGCTGGGCGAGTTGTCCTTCGGGGCTTACCTCATTCATCTTCTCATCATGCAGCCGGTGATCGCGTTTCTCATCACGCATTTCACCTTCAGCAATCACATGCGCTTTGCCATCGCATTGCTGGCGACGGTTCCGGTCGTTTATTTCCTGTCGTGGCTTGGCTATCTGTTCGTGGAAATACCGGGGCAGAAGCTCGGACGGGCCCTGACGCGACCGACTGTGACTGCGGCCAGATAGTGCGCGCCATCAGGCGCCGCTGAGGTCGGTCCGTGCGAGAAGCTTTGCCAGCCAATCGACGAAGACGCGCACTTTATTGCTGAGATGGCGGTTCGGCGGATAGACGACGTAAAGGGGAATGGTTTCAAGCTGCCATTCCGGCAGAAGTCTGCACAGGGCGCCCTTGGCAATGGCTTCGCGCGCCATGAAGCTACCTGCCAGGCCTATTCCGAGGCCTGCACTAATCGCGACCATATAGCTGCGTGCATCATTGACAGATAAGAGGCCGCGCGGGTTGATCGAGATTGTCTCCTCGCCGCGGATGAAGTCGAAAGAAAAGGATCGCCCTGTCTGGGCGTGGAAATAGCCAATGCATTTATGATCACGTTCGAGATCGCTCGGATGCTGAGGCGCGCCGTGGCGGGCAATATATTCGGGTGTAGCGCAGGCCGTGAGCCCGAGTTCGGCGACGCGCCTTGCAATCAGCGAATGGTCGGCCGGCGCGCCGCCACGCAATGCACAGTCGACATTCTCGGCGAGATAATCCACTGTGCGGTCGCCGACGCCGAGATCGATATGGATATCCGGGTATTTTTCGTAAAAGTCGCCCAACGCCGGGATTAGGATGAGTTCAGCCATGACGGAGGACATTTCCACGCGCAGTCGTCCGCTTGGCAGGCTTTGCGAATTGGAAAGGCTTGCGTCGAGTTCGTCGACCTCGCTGACGATCTGAGCTGCGCGCTCGTAATAAAGTGCACCGTCTGTCGTCACCATGACGCGGCGCGTCGTACGGTTGAGCAGCTTAGTGCTAAGATGCGCTTCCAGACCCTGGATCAAATTGGTGACGGTGGCTTTCGGCAGTCCAAGGGTTGTTGCGGCGCGCGTGAAGTTGCCGGTTTCCACCACGCGCAGGAATGCACGCATTGCCGATAACTGATCCATGATTCACCTTACGCTCTTCGCAATGCGGTATTATTCGAATATTCGAACAGTGTAATCGCATTTGGCCCGCTTATTCCACTGAGTGAATAACAGTATGTTTTTCCACACAAGGCAAGAGTGTTTTCGAATTTCTTGCCAGTTGGAAGGGCAGGCCGATGGCGGTCGAGATTAAGGATATGATGCTGGACAAGGTGGCCGCTGGCCCCGTGGCTGCGCGTGCCTATCTCGGCGCTGATTATGTCAAGGGTCCACCGGTCGTCCTTTATTTTCGCAGCGGCGCTTTTGTCGATTATCGTGTCGATATTGAATGCCGCGCAGCAGAAACCATGGCTTCTACCGGTGCGATTGTGGTCATGGCAGATTACGGCACTTTGTCGGGCGGGGTTTTCCCGAAGGCGCTCGAGGTTTCCTTCTCGGTCCTCAGCTATTTCGTGAACAAGCGCGCCAACAAGCCGGTCGGGCTGGGCGATAAGAAGTCGCCGCTCTTTCTGGCGGGAACAGAGGCGGGTGGAAATATCGCCGCGGGCGTGGCGTTGAAGGCTCGGGATGCATTTCCTGGTGTCGTTGGCGGCCAGATCCTGATGTCGCCGATGGTCGATCCCTTTATGGGAACGGCGTCGGTCCGCCATGCCGATGAGATTGGGATGCGCGCGCGCTGGTCGGAAGGCTGGAGTCACTATCTCGGCGCGGCCGGTTGTCACCCTTACGCGGCACCTTGCATGTGCTCAAGAATTTCGGGCGTTGCGCCCGCCCTCGTCATGACAAGCGCGGACGATCCGCTCAAGGACGAGACGATCAGCTATGCCGACAAGCTTCGTGCCGCCGGTGTTGAAGTTTTCCAGCAGATCCTTCCCGTCGGGACCGGCTGGCCATCCATCTATGGCGGTGCGGTGCAGGGCAGCACTGGGGAATGGCCGGGTCTTCTCGGTCAGCATTTTGAGGGTTTTGTAAAACATATCGGCGATCGGCCGAGTACGGGTTGATCTCAATCTGATGTTTGGCGGTTCCCCAAGGACCGCAAGGAGAGTAGCAATGACTTTGACAGCAAAGCGCCGGGCCCTGTGGGGCGCCGGTTTGGGGTTGGTTGCGGCCGTTTCAGCGGCGAGCCTGTTTATCGAGATACCGTTCGGCATCGAAAAAACCGTTGCGGCTGAACAAGCCGCGCCACCGGCCATGCCGGTCACCGTCACCATTGCCAAGGCGCGCGACGTGCGCAGCTGGGACGAGTTCTCCGGCCGGCTCGAAGCGGTCGATCGGGTGCAGGTGCGCCCACGGGTCGCCGGTGCGGTCCAGTCCGTTCACTTCCGGGAAGGGGCCCTTGTAAAGTCGGGCGATCTTCTCTTTACCATCGATCCGGCTCCTTACGAGGCAACCCTTGCCGCAGCACAGGCCCAGGTTGCCTCGGCTGAAGCCAAGCTGGCTCTCGCAAAGACCGAGCTTGATCGCGGCATGCGGCTTTCGGAAGGCAAGACCATTTCGCAGAGCGATCTGGACCAGCGCCAAAGCACTTATACGGAAGCGCAGGCAAGCCTTCGCAATGCCCAGGCCGCGCAGCGCAGCGCCGAACTCGACCTCGGCTATACCAAGGTCTACGCGCCGGTTTCCGGCCGCGTCGGCAAGATTGAGGTTACAGTCGGCAATCTGGTTGCTGCCGGTTCGGCATCGCCAGCCTTGACGACGCTGGTTTCGGTCGATCCGATCTATGCGAGCTTCAACGCCAGCGAAGAGACCGTTTCCAAGGCGCTGGCCACCTTGCCGGCATCCAACGGTCCGCTGCCGGAACTCGATGCCATTCCGGTGGAAGCCGGCACGCTTTCCGATGAAGGCACGCCGGTCAAAGGCAAGCTGCAATTCATCGACAATCAGGTCGATGCATCCAGCGGTACCATCGGCGTTCGGGCTGTCTTCGACAATCCGGGCGGCAGGCTGATCCCCGGTCAGTTCGTGCGGGTTCGCATGGGCCAGCCGAAGGAAGAAAAGCGCATCATGATTACCGAGCGCGCCATCGGCACGGACCAGGACAAGAAATTCGTCTTCGTCGTCGATGCGGATAACAAGGCGAACTACCGTCCTGTTACGCTCGGCATCGGCATCAATGGCGAGCGCGCCGTCGAAAGCGGGCTGAAGGAAGGCGACAAGGTCGTCGTCAACGGCCTGCAGCGGGTTCGTCCAGGAGCGGTCGTCGTTCCGCAGATGGAAGAAAAGGTAGCTGCCGCAAACTAGCGGCTGCTCTTCAATCCCCTTCGTCTTGAGAAGGGCTGCATAGGATCAAGGCCCGTAGCGGCTGACGATCAGGCATTGCATCGCATACCAGGGACGGATCGGGAACGGCGTCGAATAAACCACGCCGCGCCCGGCTTCTTCCACCATTACCTTTTGTCTCCGGTGGCTCTGATGAGCACCGGGCCGGGACCTCGCATCCCGGGTTCTATGGAGAGGGCACATCCATGAACATTTCGCGTTTCTTTATCGATAGACCGGTTTTTGCCGGCGTCCTATCAGTTCTCATTGTCGTGGCAGGCTTGCTTGGCCTGCGTTCGCTGCCGATTTCGGAGTATCCCGAGGTTGTGCCGCCGTCGATCGTCGTCCGCGCCACCTATCCCGGCGCCAACCCTAAGGTCATTGCAGAAACTGTCGCAACGCCGCTTGAAGAGCAGATCAACGGCGTTGAGGGCATGATCTATATGGGCAGTCAGGCGACGTCCGACGGCGTCATGACGCTGACCGTGACCTTTAAGCTGGGTACCGATCCCGACAAGGCACAGCAGCTGGTGCAAAACCGTGTCTCGCAGGCCGAGCCGCGCCTGCCGGAGGAAGTTCGCAGCCTTGGCATCACCACGGTAAAGAGCTCGCCTGACCTGATGATGGTCGTGAACCTCATTTCGCCCGATGGCAGCTATGACATCACCTACTTGCGCAACTATGCAGTGTTGAACATCAAGGACCGTCTGGCACGTATTGACGGCGTCGGCCAGGTGCAGGTTTTCGGCTCGGGCGACTATTCCATGCGCGTTTGGGTCGATCCGCAAAAGGCCGCAGAACATGGTCTGGCAGCAAGCGACATTTCCGACGCGATCCGCCAGCAGAACGTGCAGGCCGCAGCCGGCATCATCGGCCAATCGCCGAGCAACAATGGCATCGACCTGCAGCTTAACGTCAATGCGCAAGGCCGTCTGACGACACCGGAAGAATTCGGCAATATCATCGTAAAGGCGGGCGAAAACGGCGCCATCACAAGGCTACGCGACGTTGCTCGCGTCGAACTCGGCGCAGCCGATTATTCGCTGCGCTCGCTTCTGGACGGGAAGAGTGCGGTCGCCGTTCCGGTCTTCCAGTCGCCAGGCTCGAACGCGATCAACATTTCGGATGCCGTCGTCAAGACGATGAACGAACTGCAGACCGCAATGCCCGCAGGCGTGAAGTATGAGATCGTCTACGACACCACGCAATTCGTGCGCGCCTCGATCGAGAAGGTGGTCGATACCCTCCTCGAAGCCGTTGCTCTCGTCGTGATCGTCGTCATCCTCTTCCTGCAGACATGGCGGGCATCCATCATCCCATTGATCGCCGTTCCGGTTTCGATCATCGGTACCTTCGGGATCATGTATGCCTTCGGCTTTTCGATCAATGCACTCAGCCTGTTCGGTCTGGTTCTTGCCATCGGTATCGTCGTTGACGATGCGATCGTGGTGGTCGAGAATGTGGAGCGCAATATCGAAAACGGGTTGTCGCCACGCGCTGCAACTTATAAGGCCATGCGCGAGGTCTCCGGGCCGATCGTCGCAATCGCGCTGGTGCTGACGGCGGTCTTCGTTCCGCTTGCCTTCATCACGGGTCTGTCCGGCCAGTTCTACCGGCAGTTCGCCTTGACGATCGCGATCTCGACCGTGATCTCCGCCTTCAACTCGCTGACCCTTTCTCCGGCACTTGCTGCCCTTCTTCTGAAGGGTCACGATCAGCCGAAGGATTGGCTGACCCGCAGCATGGACTTCCTCCTTGGCTGGTTCTTCCGTGGGTTCAACCGTGCATTCGGGGCAGCCTCGCACGGTTATGGCAAGGGCGTCGGCGGTCTCGTTGGGCGCAAGAGCATTATCATGGTGCTCTACCTTGGGCTTGTCGCCGCGACCTATGGCCTCTTCACGACAGTGCCGGGCGGCTTCGTGCCGGCGCAGGACAAGCAGTACCTCATCGGGTTTGCCCAGCTTCCCGACGCAGCCAGCCTCGACCGCACTGAAGACGTCATCAAGCGGATGAGCGATATTGCCTTGAAGACACCGGGCGTGGCGCATGCCATTGCTTTCCCGGGCCTGTCGATCAACGGCTTTACCAATTCCTCGAATGCCGGCGTCGTCTTCGTTGCGCTCAAGCCTTTCGAGGAGCGCAAGACGCCGGATCTGTCGGGTGGGGCGATCGCGCTCAAACTCAACCAGGAATTCGGTGCAATCCAGGATGCCTTCATCGCCATGTTCCCGCCACCCCCGGTACAGGGCCTCGGGACGACGGGCGGCTTCAAGCTGCAGCTCGAAGATCGCGCCGGTCTCGGCTATAAGGCCCTGGACGATGCCAACAAGGCATTCCTGGCCAAAGCCTACCAGACACCTGAACTGGCCGGGCTCTTCTCAAGCTATCAGATCGGTGTGCCTCAGCTTTATGCCGATCTGGACCGTGCCAAGGCAGAACAGCTTGGCGTGTCGGTGACGGATGTCTTCAACACGCTGCAGATCTATCTCGGTTCGCTTTACGTCAATGACTTCAATGCATTCGGCCGCACTTACAGCGTGCGTGTGCAGGCAGATGCGAAGTTCCGCTCGCATTCGGAGGACATTGCAAAGCTTAAGGTGCGTTCGGCCTCCGGTCAGATGATCCCGCTCTCGGCGCTGATGAAAGTCGATGCCACGACCGGCCCTGAGCGCGTCAACCGCTACAACGGCTTCCTGGCCGCCGATATCAATGGGGGGCCGGCACCCGGGTTCTCCTCGGGCCAGGCACAGGCCGCCGTTGAAAAGATCGCAGCCGATCTGCCAAAGGGTATTGGATATGAATGGACAGATCTGACCTATCAGCAGATTCTCGCCGGTAATTCGAGTTACATCGTATTCCCGCTCGCTCTTCTGTTGGTCTTCCTGGTACTGGCTGCGCAGTATGAAAGCCTTGCCCTTCCTGTGGCGATCATCCTGATCGTTCCCATGGGTGTGCTGGCCGCTCTCACAGGCGTCTGGCTGACGGGTGGGGATAACAACATCTTCACGCAGATCGGCCTTATCGTTCTGGTCGGACTGTCGGCGAAGAACGCCATCCTGATCGTGGAATTTGCCCGCGAACTGGAATTCGAAGGGCGTACGCCACGGGAAGCCGCCATCGAGGCGAGCCGTCTTCGGTTGCGCCCGATCCTGATGACTTCGGCCGCGTTCATCATGGGCGTCGTGCCTCTCGTCACCTCAACCGGCGCGGGCGCTGAAATGCGTGCCGCCATGGGTGTCGCGGTGTTCTCAGGTATGATCGGCGTCACACTGTTCGGCATCTTCATGACGCCCGTCTTTTATGTGCTGGTTCGCCGGCTCTCAGGCAATCGTCCTCTCGTCAATCACACCCATGTTGACGAGCCGGAAGTGGTGCATGAGCCGGAAAGCCCGCGCATGGCTGCCGAGTAACTTTCCCCCCACTCGGTGCCTTGCGTGATCCGGTTGTTGCCCTCGGCCGGATCACGCTTTTTTCGAAAGTTGAAGCGTCGATCCGGCCGGATCGGCGCTTCAACGCATTTGCGGGAGCATGGATTTTATGGAGCTGCGCCAGCGTGCTCTCGTCTCTCATCTTGAAAAACTCAATCGCACGGCTTGCCGACCTATGGTTGCTGCGCCACATTTCGCAGTGATTTTCACTCTTCAATTTTTGCGGAATTGCCTTGATGACATTTCGCCTCGTTTGTCCTCGCCGCGTTCATTTTAAACGTTCTGACGCCGATTTCGTGACTCGGTCTTCTCCCAATCGGCAACCGCGTTGGCTTTCTTCGTTTCTGATCGCCTCTGCCCTCATTCTCGTTCAACCCAACCTTTCTGTGGCCGCCAAGGAGGCTGCGCCAAGAGCAGCTCTGGCGCAGGTCGACAAAGCGCTGAAAGCTGGAGACCAGGCGCAGGCGAGAGCACTGATCGAAAAGGCGCTGACGCCCAAGCTAGCTCAGTCCAAGCCGGCGGACGCGGCCAAACTTGCCTTTACGCTTGTCGAGATTGCCGGTTATGACCATGACTGGGCGGATGTCTATGCGCGTCTTCTGCCCCTTGCAGACCCGTTGGTACAGAAATTGCGAGGACAGAGCCTCGACGACTTCGTGTTCAACCTCTCTGTTGCAGCCGGCATGATCAAAGACAACGCTGCGCAGGACAAGTGGCTTGCCCGCGCCGTTGAGATTGCCACGCGTGAGGCAGGCGAGCAATCGGACCGCGCCCTCAAGATGCGCGCCAACGCCGCCTATTCTCTGCTGAGCGTTGGACGCAATCAGGAAGCTCTTGATGGCATTCTCGGCGCCATGAAAGCCATGGAGTTGCATGAAGCGGGCGATTTGTTCTTTCGTACCGCCGGCCAGGCCCTCAATGAGTTTCACGAGCGCATGGGAACGGAAGCGGCAGAGCTGATTTTGCAGTATGGCCTGCAATCGCGGCTCATCATGACGGACAAAGGTCCGGGCAAGGGCTATTTCTGGTTTAATGCCGGCGCATACCTGCGCGATGTCGGGGCGTATGGGCAGTCAATCCAGCTGAACCAGCAGGCGATGAATGTCCTGTTTACCTATTACGGCCCGAACAGCAAGGCAGGGTTCAATGCCTATGATGGACTTGCACAAAGCATGCATGCGGCTGGCCAGCTTGCCGGCGCCGAGGCGGCCTATCACTATGTCTATTCAGAGGCCCGCCGGATTTTTGGCGAGGACGATCCCGATGTCTGGCGCATGGGCAACAATTATGCGGCCGTGCTGCGGTCATTGAAACTTCCAGTCAAAGCACTTGAGATCGACAAGGTCGTTTATGACAAACGCTACCGGAAGTTCGGCGGTGGCAGCGGCGATGCGATCATATCCGCGACCAATCTCGCCCATGATCTGATGGAGGCGGATCGTTATTCCGATGCCAAATCAGTTCTCGCCTCGATCGGACGCACGATTGGAGGCAAGGGATATGAGCCGGCCTATCGCACTGAGATTGCGGGCTGGCAGGATTACGTCGCTTATCGGCTTGGCGAAAAAACATTGGACCGCGATCGTCTGCAGGCGATACCACAGGCATTCGACAATATCGAACTATCACTCGCTTTCCTCGATCTTTTTGCCGATGAGGCCGAAAAAGCTGGTCTGCCGGAGCGTGTTCTTGCCTTTCGCCTGGAGGCGGACCGCAAGGCGCGCGAGCAGTTCGGCGATCTTTATCCGGTTGTCTTCGAAACCGGTCTTGATGTTGCGAAAGCCTATGAGCAACGGGACGATGCGCGCGCGGCCGAACAATATCGTCGCCTTACGACCGACCTCTTCGAATGGACGCGCGCCAATACGGTGGCGTCGGGCAGCCTCAATGCCGGTCTTTCCGCCCGGATCCTCGCCGATGATGCCATATCCGCCTATGCGCAGTTCACCACACGGTATTCGGATGCGGGAGCAGCTTTTGCATCCTTGATCGAAACGTGGAAACCCATGGATCGGCGTGCAGAACGCGATTTGTGGGCGGAAGCGGAAACCACCGATGATGCCAATTATCGCAAGCTGATCGATACCTATCTTTCCGCATACGGCCGGCTGCGTGAAATCGTTGCCGGAACCTTGTTCGGCAGTAACATGGCGCCGTTACATGAGGCGACCCAGGAGGCCCGCCTTCAGCTCAACGATGCGCGGAAGTCGAAGGGTCTTGAACCTATCACCTCCTTCGTACAGCAGGATGTCAAGGTGCTTGGCCCCGCCATCAGCACCGACGCGGGCGATGCGATGGCGGATCTCTTCGTCACCCGGACCTGGCCGGCCGACCGCAGCGGCGAACCGCTGACGATGGATGTTCGCGCTGTCATCACAAGGCCTGGGGAGGCACCGCGCGTGGTGCCAATCCTCAGCGTTCCGATGTCGGCTGATCCTGGTCAGGTAAAGTTGATGATCTCCACGCTCATCGTGCGGACGGCGGTGGTCTTCAACACGGCCGCGAAAGGAATGAAGTCGCTTTATGTTGTCCCCGACGAGATCCTTTATCAGCTGCCGTTTGCCGAACTGCGTCTACTGGACGGTCGTCGGCTTGGCGAATCCGTCGACGTCCATGTGATGACCACGGCGGATGCCTATCGCTACCGCACCAATCATGCAGTGCTCGATGGTGGTACGTCGGCTCTTCTGGCGGGCGGCCTTTCCTACGGCGCAGATCAAAAGAAGCTGGCGCTGCCGGCCTCGAAGACCGAGGTGGAGGAGATTGCAAAGCTGATGCGTGACGGCGGCTATAAGGCCGAACTATTGACAGACACCGCAGCCACGGAAAGCAAACTGGCTGCGGACATAGGATCGGCGCGCCTCATCCATCTGGCGACGCATGGCTTTTTCCACTCCGGCGAAGACGAAAATGCCGCCCTCTTCAATGCTGGCTTCATCCTTTCCAATCCACGGTTTGTGGCGAAAGGGCAGGAGACGCCAACCGACAATGTTGTCTATGCCCGTGAAGTTCTCAACTGGGATTTGCGAAACACCGATCTTGTGGTGATTGCAGCTTGCGACACGGCTCTTGGAGACATGGGCATCAGTTCGACATTGCGCGGCCTGCCGCTGGCGCTTTCGGTTGCCGGAGCGCGCCGCTCGCTCCTGACGATCGACAGCATCCCAGACGAGGCGACCTCGCGATTCATGATCCGTTTTTATCAACATATGCTGAACGACAAGCTGTCCTACAGCGATGCCTTCATTCGAACGAAACGGGATGCCTGGAAAGGCGATATCCCTGACGTTCCACCTGACATGACCTATGCCTTCGTGCTTTTCGAGCATTAAGCCATCAACTTGCTGAAACAGCGATGCAGTGAACAATGGCTGACGCGCCGGGACGGCGGTAGGCGTGAGGGCGGTTCACAAGACGAGCGCCATTGAAATTGATTCCGATCGCCCAGCCGATACTGTAGGCCTGTTGATGCAAAATAAGCCTGCGTTGATTCTGGAAGGGCGTGCGGCATGGAACCGAAACGCAAAGAACAGAATGTCGAAGGTCCGATCATCGTTTTTGACGCGATGTGCGTGCTTTGCTCTGCCAATGCCCAATTCGTGCTGAACCACGATCCCCATGGACGCTTTCGATTGGCTTCCATGCAAAATGACGTTGGTGCGGCGCTTTACCGTCGCTTTGGTATGGATCCGGCCGATCCCGAGAGCATTATCGTTGTTGATGGCGACAAGCTCTATCGCGACAGCGATGCAATCATCGCGATCTATACCGGGCTCGGCTGGCCGTGGAAGGCGCTTGGAATTTTACGCCTCTCGCCACGCTTCCTGCGGGATCCTATCTATCGCCTGATCGCGCGCAATTGCTACCGCATATTTGGACGTCGCGATCAATGCTGGCTGCCACTGCCAGATCAAGCGGACAGGATCCTTTAAATCAGCACGTTCACGACAAAGGCCGATCTTGCATCAGAGCGGCGTTTCACGTCTTTTCGTGGGTGCATAAGTCTGGCGGCCTTATTCATACTTTGGCCGGAAGATGCTTTGCCCCTGAAGGATAAAATTTGATGACTGATCTTTTTCATCGTCTTTCGGCTTTTCCGCCAACGCCTGCCAATGCAGAGGGACATGTCGACGATGCTAGTCTCTCGAGGCTCGTTGAGCGTTTGCAAAATGCAGGCGTTCACTCCATCGGCCTGCTTGGAAGCACCGGGGCCCATGCATTTCTAAGCCGTGCCGAAAGACGCCGTGCCATTGAGATCGCAAGGGATGCTGTCGGTGGCACGGTGCCGTTGATTGTCGGTGTCGGGGCTTTGCGCACCGATGAAGCCATCGCTCTTGCCCGTGACGCGGCTGCAGCAGGGGCAGACGGTCTTCTTCTCGCGCCGGTTTCCTATACGCCGCTTACCGATGAAGAGGTCTATCAGCACTTCGTCGCAGTGGCCGGCGCCAGTTCAACGCCGCTGTGCATCTACAACAATCCGTCGACGACCAAATTTACTTTTAGCGCCAGGCTTTTGGAGCGGCTCTCGCAGATTGACGCGATCGTCGCCGTCAAAATGCCGCTGCCGGCCGAGGGAGATGCGCGCCGCGAAATCGCCGAGCTGCGCTCGCGGCTGGGAAAAGGATTTGCCATCGGCTACAGCGGTGATTGGGGCGCGGCGGATGCTCTGCTGGCCGGAGCCGATGCCTGGTACAGCGTCATCGCCGGTCTTTTGCCTCGCCAGGCGCTTGCATTGACGGCAGCGGCGCGTGGCGGTGATCAGGCTCGCACGCTAAAACTCAACGCCGCCTTCGAGCCGCTCTGGGAGCTTTTCCGAGAGTTTGGCAGTTTCCGTGTTGTCTATGCGATCGGCGATATTCTCGGCCTATTCCACGCCGATCCTCCACGCCCGGTCCTGCCGCTTGGCGCAAGCGAGCGACAGCGTGTTGCTGAAGCGCTTGAGACCTTCGCAGGATAACCAAAGTTTTCAGGCTGGGGGCGCAAGAGCCATCGGCGCGCCTTTTGAGCAACGCCTCTTGGAAGTCTTTGAAGCTGCACTATAATTGAGGAAAATCTTTCGATAGCGGGGCGTAAATGCCTCTCTCAGAACACAATGTTCAGTCAATTGCTTCAGCAGACGATCTATACGACGCCGAGTGGCCGGGATTCATTTTCAAAGTTCGAGAATTTATGTTGCGTTTCGATCAGGATCAGATGCGCTATATGCGCCGCGTACTCGTTCATTTTCCAGGTTTCGAGCCACTGACAGCGGCGCAGCATCGCCAACGCTTTTCGCGGGCCGCTGTCAAGACGGCTGGCTTGTGGGATACGCAGATTTCTGTCGGTGATGCAAATGTCGGCGCGCCGAGTTTTTCTTTCGACGTGGCGGCATCCGGCGGTGACTGGTCGAGCGAAACGACGGTTCACGTCCTTGATCATAACGACATCGTCGAGCGGCTCAATGGGCAGGCCTTCCATAAGCGGCTCTGGAATGGCTTCCAGGCAGCGGGCTCGGTTGTTCTGGAAGGCGGCGCATTTGCCTATTTCAGGCATGCTTGGCGCTTTGGGCTGTTTTTCATCTTTCCGTTTCTGATGATGTTGCTTGCCTTTGCTGCAACGCTTGCCTTGCTGGTCCTGCCATGGATGGTCTCGCCAACGATCTGGCTTGCTGCAATCAGTCCTGTGCTTGCCTACCTCCTCTTCTTCCACCTCATTCTACCATGGTTCGGGAAGAACCATGTGCTGCATCTTTTTGCCGATTGGGAACTGGCTGTCGCAGTGGCGCGGTTGGATAAAGAGGAACTGGACGAGTGGCTTTCTTCAAGCGCTGCTGCCCTCACGGCCGCTCTGCGCGAACCGGCGGATGAATATGTCCTGACCTCGCACAGCATGGGTTCGGCCTTGGCGACCCATGTCCTCGGCATGGTGCTCGAACGTCACCCTGATATCCTGAGCGGCAAGCGGCTCGTCTTCGTGACGCTTGGTGGCGCATTGCTTCAGGCCAGCCTGATGCGCAGCGCGGCGCGTTTGCGCGCACGGGCCGGTCTTGTCCTGCGTTATCCGGCCATCAGTTGGCTTGAGGTTCAATGCCTGACGGATGTCATCAGTTTCTACAAGGCCCCCGTCGCGGCATTGACGGGTCACCCCGACGCACCGCAGCCGCGGCTGATTTTCCTGCGGCTCAAGGCTATGCTGGCGGCTGATCGATATCGCCGCATCAAGCGCGACTTTCTGCGGGTGCATCGGCAATATGTTCTCGACGCCGACAAACGCAGTCATTTCGACTTTGTCTTCATGGCTGTCGCTCCCTATAGCGCCGAATATCTCGGCTTGCCGGAACAGGAGATTGCCGCCCTTGAAGCAAGCGAGCCGAAGGCGAGACGGCTTGCCTGATGCAGGCTTTTCCTGCTCGACAATCCAGCTATCCACAGGAAGTCCTGCATAAAGTTCGCGTGGGCTTGCACCCTTGCGGAAATCGGTGAAGCCTTATCTTGCCCAAGGCAAGATCTTCGTCTCATTTTCCGGGAATGGCTATGACCGAACAGAATATCGCACTGGAAGACAGCTGGAAGGCCGTGCTCGGCGCGGAATTCACCCAGCCCTATATGCACAAACTGAAGGCTTTCCTTCTCGAACGCAAGCAAGAGGGAAAGCGGATTTTTCCAAAGGGATCGGAATATTTTCGGGCGCTCGACCTGACGCCGCTCGATCAGGTCAAGGTCGTGATCCTCGGACAGGATCCTTATCATGGTGCGGGTCAGGCTCACGGCCTTTGCTTCAGCGTCCGGCCCGGCGTCCGCATCCCGCCTTCGCTCGTCAATATCTACAAGGAACTGCAGTCCGATCTTGGTATCGCACCGGCCCGCCACGGGTTTTTGGAGCATTGGGCACGGCAGGGTGTACTGCTTCTCAATAGCGTGCTGACCGTCGAGGAGGCGCAGGCGGCTGCCCATCAGGGCAAGGGTTGGGAGCAGTTTACCGATGCTGTCATTCGCCGGGTCGCCGAAGAACGGCCGGCTGTAGTCTTCATGCTCTGGGGGTCCTATGCCCAGAAGAAGGCCGCGTTCGTCGATCAGAACAGGCATCTCGTGTTGAAGGCGCCGCATCCATCTCCTCTGTCTGCGCATAACGGCTTTTTCGGCTGCCGGCACTTCTCAAAGGCCAATGAGTTTCTGGCGGCGCATGGCGAAGTGCCGATCGATTGGCAACTGCCGGAGACCGTGACGGCGTGAGATGCGAGCTAAATTGTGCATGATCGCGGTCCTGTTGAACAGGTCCGTCTCATCGTTCAGCATTTGTAGACAATCCGTTACGGTCTGCGAGACTTCTCCAGGCGGATGATCCGGGCCATCTTGAGGTCATCGAAGGCCAGTGGAAATGGCCGGAAAGGAACTCGAAATGATTAGCCAGATCAAAGGTTTGCACCACGTCACCTCAATGGCTGACGATGCGCGCACCAACAACCGCTTCTTCACGGACCTGCTCGGGCTGCGCCGCGTCAAGAAGACCGTCAATTTCGATGCGCCCGATGTCTACCATCTCTATTATGGCGATGAGACGGGTATGCCCGGCACTGTGATGACCTACTTTCCCTTCCCGAAAATGGCACGTGGGCGTCCTGGAACCGGCGAAGTCGGCACAACGGTCTTCTCCGTGCCGAAGGGCTCGCTCGGCTTCTGGAGCGACAGGCTCAGCAAGCAGGGCGTTGACGGGCTGAAGCAGGATGAACGTTTTGGCCAAAAGCGGCTCGATTTCGCCGGGCCTGATGGCGACGGCTTTGCGCTTGTTGAAGTGGAAAATGACCAACGGGCACCCTGGACGCAGGGCGGTATCGATGTCGACCATGCCATCCGCGGATTTCACTCCGTCGATATGCGTTTGCGCGACGAAGGAGCAACGGTCGAACTGCTGAAATACATGGGCTACGAAGTCGCGGAAGATCGCGATGGCGTCAAGCGCATGATCATGCCCGGCGGTAATGGAGCCGATTTCATCGATGTCGAACCCATGCCGAACATATCCCGCGCTTTGCCCGGTGCCGGCTCCGTCCATCACGTCGCTTTTGCAGTCGAAAACCGTGAAAAGCAGCTAGAAGTGCGCAAGGCACTGATGGAAACCGGTTACCAAGTGACGCCTGTGATTGATCGTGATTACTTCTGGGCAATCTATTTCCGCACGCCCGGCGGTGTTTTGTTCGAGGTTGCCACGAACGAGCCGGGCTTTGACCGCGATGAGGATACTGCCCATCTCGGCGAGGCGCTAATGCTGCCCAAACAGCACCAGCATCTGCGGCCTCTGCTTGAGCAGCACCTTGAACCGCTTGAAGGCTAATCCCGCACCGTTAGGCGGATAGGATGAATGTCGCTCGGCTCTCATGTCGAGCGCCATTCGCCCGCTTTATGCGGCAGAGGTCTTCTTTCATTCCAACATAAGCCAACATCGTCTTTCCTTGCTCGGTGCCTATCACGGCAGGCTGTCGGCTCTTCCGTTAGAAGAGGGCCAATGCAAAAGGGAAGGCCGGAGATTTTATGATGAGTGACAATTCCTACATCCACCGGCTTCACACCGGATCTGCCGGTAAGCCGATCTTAGTCGTCTTGCATGGCACCGGTGGCGACGAAAACCAGTTTTTCGATTTTGCCCGCCGGCTAATGCCCGACGCGACCGTGCTTTCGCCGCGGGGTGACGTTTCCGAGCATGGCGCCGCACGGTTTTTTCGGCGTACTGGCGAGGGCGTCTACGACATGGCCGACCT
This sequence comes from Oryzifoliimicrobium ureilyticum, assembly GCF_037199735.1. Classification (NCBI taxonomy): domain Bacteria; kingdom Pseudomonadati; phylum Pseudomonadota; class Alphaproteobacteria; order Hyphomicrobiales; family Rhizobiaceae; genus Oryzifoliimicrobium; species Oryzifoliimicrobium ureilyticum. The sequence continues at coordinate 171,939 of NZ_JBBBVQ010000004.1, forward strand.
TGCCCGTGCCACGGATAAGCTCACGAATTTCGTGAAAGATATCGCCGTCGATTGCGGCGCAGGGCAAATCTTCGGCCTCGGCTTTTCCAACGGTGCGAACATCCTCGCAAATATATTGATCGAGAAGGATCTCTTCGATGCCGGCGTGCTGATGCATCCGCTGATCCCGTTTCGCCCAAAGCCTAATCCTGCACTCAGTGGGCGCCGCGTGCTTATCACCGCTGGGGAGCGTGACCCCATCTCGCCAAAGGATGTCACGCAGGCGCTGGCCGACTATTTCACGGGGCAGGGCACCGATCTTAGCCTCGAATGGCATCCGGGCGGCCACGATATCAGGCCCAACGAAATCGAGGCCGTGCGCCGCTTCTTTGAAGCGTAAAAATCTCGTGCAGTCTCTGCCAAGACCAGAGCCTTCCATGGAAAGGCTTTAAGCCTCAACCTCGTGTTACAACGGACGGAATATCGGAGGGAGAGGCGTCCGGCCCCTTCAGCCAGCGATCCGGCGTAAAATAGGCAGCGCTGCGGGTTTCTTCGACGGAATCCGGTTTTAGCGAGAGAAAGAAGTTATAGCTGCCCGGGTTCATCGGCTCTTGCGTGAAGTCCAGCACCTTGCCGGAGCAGGAGATCTTGATGTCTTTCAGTGAGCGCACGACGGTGCTGGCACCACCGCAATCAGGCCAGTGCGACAGGACGAAGAGTTCATCCAGGAAGCCAAAGGCGGCGGGCGCAAGCCGCCCCGCATTGTCGCGCGGCGGTTTGACGAATTTGGCGCGGATCATAGTGATGCGTCCCTGCTCGTCACCCCGCACGACAAGAAAGAACGAGCTGACGGTCACGTCGCCGTCCTTCTGATAAACGTGCTCAAAAGAGCACTCGAAGTTCTTGTCATTGAACTGCGAGGTCGACCATGGCGTAGCGTCGAGGCCAACGCGCCGCAGTCGGTCGCAAAGGTCTGGACCGCTGATGCGCCATCCGCTGATGAAAGCACCCATGGAGGCAAGCTTGGGTTCTTCGAAAATATGTGCTGGCAGCTTGATCGTCGGCGCCAAAATCGGCCGCGCCGTTTTCGGCGTCGTCTCGACGACGGGTTTCTTCGCTTCCGTTTGCCGCATCGGCAGATCATGGCCGAAATAGCGCATAAGCGAGCGCAGGTGGCGCATGTCGTTGGACAGAAGCACGACGCCCATGATGAGTGCGAAGGAAGCAAATACCATCAACACCAGCACAAGCCGCCGACGCCTGCGGACGGGCTGCTGCTGAATTGGTGTCTTTGGCTTGCCGCTGTCCAAGATCTGTCTTTGCCTGGCGAAAGGGAACCTATCTTCACGTATCTGCGAGGGGCTTGCAATCCTTAGTGTTGACCATGCGCTGCAAACGCGGCGTGTATTGAAATGCTTACACAACGAGGCGTTAAATCTTTGAGACGACGCACCAGCTTCCTGAACTGGATCTCGAACTTTTTGTGGAGCGACGGCCTTGGTAAAGTGAGCGGGACATCTTGGGCCTGATGGCGCTTTGGCGTTTTTTTTAAGGCTGTTTTGTGATCCCGTTTGCTTTTTCTCAAGCAAATTGATTGAAATTGCTCAAGGCTTTGTCTCGTGATGTGTCGTGCGGGGAGGGGCGTCGTTGCGCGGTGGGGAAGCTTGTTTGCTCGCCCGAGAGCGTTACGGTGTTTCGAACGCGGGCGCTGCATTTTCTTCTCACTCTGATTGTGGATCATTCGATGACTTCGGATTTCGCCGTCCGTCCCATGCGCCCCGGAGAGCTCGAGCTGGCTTTGGAATGGGCGAGGCAGGAGGGATGGAATCCCGGTGTTGACGACTCTCACGGTTTTCATGCCGCCGATCCGGAGGGGTTTCTGGTCGGTGCGCTGGGCGAAGTGCCGATCGGCTCGATCTCGCTCGTGAAATACGGTGCTGATTTTGCCTTTCTCGGCCTTTATCTCGTTCATCCAGAGTTTCGCGGTCGTGGCTTTGGAAAGGCCTTGTGGGATGCGGCGATTGCCGCTGCCGGAACGCGTACGATCGGGCTTGATGGGGTGCCCGCGCAACAGGACAATTACAGGCGCAAGGGGTTCGAGATCGCGTATCGCACACAGCGATATGGCGGCGTGCCGCTGCAGCCGCCTGTCGCGACGCTCGTTGCGCAGCCAGTGACTGAGAAAATCGACGGGCTGGTGCGCTACGATGCGTCCATCTTTACAGTTGCCCGTCCAGATTTCCTGACAGCATGGTGCGAAACGCGGCGGGGCCGGCGCACCTATATCGTCAGAAAGAGCGGAAAGATCAAAGGCTACGGCACCATCCGGCGCTGCTTTGACGGCTACAAGATAGGGCCGGTTTTTGCCGCCGACGCCGAGATCGCAAGAGCACTTTTCGCCGCCCTTCTTCCGGAAGCTGCCGGCGCACGGATCTTCATCGACGTACCCGCCGACAACGGTCCGGCGGTGGAGCTGTGCCAGAGCCTAGGCCTCCAGCCCGTATTCGAAACGGCGCGCATGTATCGTGGACCTGCTCCAGCCATTCCTCTGAGAAACGTATTCGGCGTCACGACACTTGAGCTTGGCTGACAATCAAAAACTTTAAGCCGCGATGCGCGGACGCCCCCACTCGGCGATGGCAATGCCGCTGATAGCAAGGATCAGCGCGACGACGTGGAAGGCATGCAGAGCCTCTCCAAGAACGAGAATCGAAATCAGCGTGCCAAAGACCGGTACGAGATTGATGAAGAGGCTCGCCCGGTTCGCACCGATGCGCCCTACCGCAAAGACGTAAAGCGTTTGCGCGGCCAGTGATGCAAACAGTGCCGTATAGATGATAATCGCCCAGCCGGCCGGATCAGGCACGACAAGCGCGCCGCGCTGCGCCTCCCAGATAAGCGGGGGAAGGGACGACAAAAATGCGCCGAGCGCAGGGAAGGCCATCATCGTACGCCAGTGGACCTGCGGCTTGAAGCGCAGGAAAATGGTGTAAAGCGCATAGGCGGCAACGGCAATCAGCATCAAGCCGTCCCCGAAGTTGACGCCGATCGACAAGAGGCTCATCGGATCGCCATGAGTCGCCGTCAGTCCGACACCGGCAAGCGTCAGGACAAAGCCGAAAAGCTGCGCGAGCGAAACCCGGGTGCGAAACCACAGGAAATTCAACAGGAAAATCAGCATGGGAATGCCGGCTTGTTCGATGGCGATATTGATAGCCGTCGTATAGTGCGCGGCCGAGTAAAGCATGGCGTTAAACAGCGTGAAGCCCGTTGCTCCCAGCAGTAGAAAGAGCGGCAAATGCTGCCGTGCTACCGGCCAGTCGCGTTTCAAAGTTTGAACTGACGAGGCGAAGATCAAGGTGGTTGCCAGTAACCAACGCAGAGAAATCAACATCATAGGGCTGATATGGCCAAGCGCCAGCTTGCCCGCGACGGTGTTACCTCCCCAAAACAGGGTTGCTGCCAGTAGACTGATATAGGCGAGGCGATGCATGACGCGATTCTCTTGTTTTTTCGACCTCGCTTTGCGGGAGGCAATGCGGCAGTGCGCGCGCAAATAGCCTTTCCACAATTGATTTGTCACGTAAAAAGCCCAATTCGCGGGTTAAACAGGGTCGCTTTCCCGAAAACAAAGCATTATAGATGCGCGGGTTTGTGTACGGCGCGGCTCGGTTCGCGGGCCATAGGAAGGGCGTAAATGACGAATGTAGTGGTTGTCGGCTCCCAATGGGGCGACGAAGGAAAGGGCAAGATCGTTGATTGGCTTTCTGAGCGCGCGGATATCGTTGTGCGCTACCAGGGCGGTCATAACGCCGGCCATACGCTCGTCATCGATGGCACCAGCTACAAGCTCTCGCTTTTGCCCTCGGGCGTCGTTCGTCCCGGCAAGCTTGCCGTCATCGGCAACGGCGTCGTGGTCGATCCGCATGCTTTGATCGCCGAAATCGGCCGTTTGGAAGCTCAGGGCGTCAAGGTTACGCCCGACAACCTGCGCATTGCCGATAATGCAACGCTGATCCTGTCCCTGCATCGCGAACTCGATGGCATGCGTGAGGATGCGGCCTCCAATTCCGGCACCAAGATCGGCACGACGCGTCGCGGTATCGGCCCTGCCTATGAAGACAAGGTTGGTCGCCGTGCGATCCGCTTCATGGATCTTGCCGATCTCGACACCCTGGGAGGCAAGGTCGATAGGCTGCTGACGCATCACAATGCACTGCGCCGAGGACTTGGCGTTCAGGAAATAGCGCATCAGGCGATCATGGAAGAACTCACCTCGATCGCCGATAAGGTGCTGCCGTTCCGCGATACGGTTTGGGAACTGCTCGACCGCGAGCGGCGCGCGGGCAAGCGGATCCTATTTGAAGGTGCGCAGGGCTCTCTGCTCGATATCGACCACGGGACCTATCCCTTCGTCACCTCTTCCAACACGGTGGCTGGACAGGCTTCGGCAGGGTCGGGCATGGGGCCGGGAACGCTCGGTTACATTCTCGGAATTACCAAGGCCTATACGACGCGCGTCGGCGAGGGGCCTTTCCCGACAGAGCTGACGGATGAGATCGGCCAGTTCCTTGGCGAGCGAGGCCATGAATTCGGCACGGTCACTGGCCGTAAGCGTCGCTGCGGCTGGTTCGATGCGGCTCTGGTTCGCCAATCGGTTGCCACCAATGGCATTACCGGCATTGCGCTCACCAAGCTTGACGTTCTCGATGGCCTGGATGAGCTGAAAATCTGCGTCGGCTACCGGCTCGACGGCAAAGAAATCGACCATCTTCCTGCCAGCCAGGGTGCACAGGCCCGTGTCGAGCCTATTTATGTCACATTGGAAGGCTGGAAAGAATCGACGGTCGGCGCGCGCAAGTGGGCAGACCTTCCGGCGCAGGCCATTAAATACGTTCGTCAGGTCGAGGAGTTGATCGGCGCGCCGGTTGCGCTTCTGTCGACAAGTCCGGAGCGCGACGACACCATACTTGTGACCGATCCTTTTGAGGATTAAGGTCACGCTCCATTAATAACTGGTCGGACGCTGATGGCGTCCGAACCTGTTCGAGAAAGTGCGAATGGCGGATTTTATCGCAGTTATCCGGCGGGCCGTCGACGGCCTTGCTGAAAATACACCCGAAATGCGGGCCAAGGTGTATGAGCGTGCTCGCAGCGCCGTGCAGCGTCAGCTTGAGAATATGAAGCCTCGGCCGCCGGAAGCCATGCTTCAGCGGCAGTTGGAAAAGCTTGAGGCCGCGATCCGCGAGGTCGACTCCGAATATGCCGAGGCCTTGCCCGCTGAAGAGGCACCTGTCACCGAGACGAGCATTCCACCTTTGGCGGAGGTGCCGCAGGAGCCTGCTCCGACGCCGGTCGAAGCCTATGATGCGCCTCGTGAAGAGCCGGCCGCACCCACTACGCCAGAGCCTGAGCCAATTACGCCTGCGCCGCCGGCATTTTTGACGCCGGCCGAAGCACCACAGAACCTCCCAGAGCCAGAGCTAGAGCCGGTTGCTTATTCGCAGCCAAGCTTTGCTGATGAGCCGGTTTCCCCCGTGGAGCCCGAGGTATCGCACCCTGCCGCTGAGCAGCCGGTCGGGGAGCCCGTGCCGGGTGAAGCGCCAGAGGTTCTTTACGCCGCGCCCGAGCACGACGTTCTGCCTCAGCATGAAGAGCCCGTTCCTGTGGTGCCGCCGCAGGTCGAACCGGAGCCCGAGCCGGTCGCGCCGGAGCCGCAACAGCCTGCGGTACAGCCCGCTGCGCCACCACGCCCGGTCGGCGAAAAAACCATGCTGGACGAGATCGAGGAGATCGAAGCGCTGTGGCGCGATACGCCGGCGCCGGCTGCAAGGACCATTCCTGCACCGCCTGCGGCCCCTTCTCCGACAGAGCCTCCGGCCTGGTTGCCGGCCGATCCGACGCCAGTTCATGCCGAACCGACCGCTGAGGAGCAGCCGGTTTTTGCGGCGCCCGAAGAGCCGCAGCATCCTGCCGAAGAGCGACACGGTCAGCACGAGGTTCAGCCTCAAGTTGCTGCCTTCACCCCGCCTCCGGAAGCAGAAGTTCCCGGCCATTTCGAGCCTGTTTGGAACGAACCGGTAGCGACCCCTGAGCCTGTCCAGCCACCAGCACACGCCATAAAGGGCGAGGCGATGGATTGGGCGGAAGAGGAACTTCGGCTTCTCTCTGGCGTCATCGAGCCTTCCGCCCCAGGGCGCGCGGCATCCAAGCCTGTAGACGAGGCTCCGAAGTTAGAGGTCGCACCTGCCGCTTCCCCGCAGGCGAAGAAGATGCCGACAACGGAGGCCTTCTCCTGGGAAGCTGCTGCGTTTGACGACCTGCCGCCCATCGACTCTACACGCAAGAGCGCGGCCCCCGCTCATTTCCAGGATGACGACATCCTGTCGGATATTCGCGATGCGACCGAGCCCGGCGCTGGCTGGAGCGAAGCGTCCGCGTTACGCGACTACGACCGCCGCGGTGTTGTCGCCGAGGAGGACGGTGATGGCGACGGTCGCGACGATCTTGAATCGCTCGTCGCCTCCAAAGGCCAAAACAGAGCGATCCGTGTCGAACCGAAGCGCAAGAAGCGGATTGTTCCTATCCTTGTCCTGTTGCTTCTTGTCGTCGTCGTGGCCGGTGGCGGTTATGCCGCTTGGGTCAAGCGCGAGCAGGTGACGGCGATGCTGACCGGGCTCGTGCGCTCGATCCCGACCCGCACCGATAGCGAAACGACGCCCCCCGCAACCACCACGCCGCCTGCATCGCAAGATGCCTCTTCCGGCAACAGCCAGCCGGCGAGCAATACGCCACAGCCTGCGGCAACGACCGATGGCGGCAATTCCAGCAATTCCGCCCAGCCGAGCACACAGCACGACCCGTCGTTGGTGGATAACAAGTTTACGCAGCGCCTGATGTCCGATGGCACAGAGATTGATAGCGGTCCTGGTACCGTCAGCAATCCTCCGACTGCCGAAGGCAAGTCGGTCGCTGAGCGCACGGTTGCATCGGCAGATCAGGCACCGCAGCGTGCCGATACGGCTGGTTCGGGAGCGCCGACGGCAACCGCGTCCACGCCGGCACAGGCTCAAGCAGCCAATGCCGCGCCCCCCGCCGCCGATCAGGCAGCTTCCAATGTGCCGCCTGCCGGCGCTGAACGATTGTTCCTTTATGAGGAGGTTGTCGGCCAGCCGTCGCCGACGGCAATTCCTGGTTCCGTGACCTGGTCGGTGCAAAGCGAAGCTGGCGAGAACGGCCGTCAGGAACCCACGATCCAGGCTTCGATTTCCGTCCCCGGACGCGAGTTGACAGCGCTTGTGACGTTCAAGCGGAACTCCGACCCCGAATTTAAAGCGAGCCATATGATCGAGGTTGTCTTCTCACTGCCGAAAACTTTCGAAGGCGGTGGGGTCGATAGCGTTCAGCGTATCAGCATGAAGACGACTGAGCAGGATAGAGGCGAAGCCCTGAATACCGGCTGGGCCAAAATCACTGATGACTATTACATGCTCGCGCTTAACGCAGAGCCGGACGCAAAAGCACGCAATCTTTCGCTTCTGGCCAGCCGCGACTGGATTGATCTTCCCATCGTCTATCGTAACGGTCGACGCGCGTTGTTGACGTTCCAGAAGGGTGCAAGCGGCAAACAGGCCTTCGACACCGTCATGCCGCAGTGGCAGGCCATGGGTGACGCTGTCCGCAGCCAGTAAGCTTGTTTCTTTGACGAATTCCAGCCCGCAGGCTTCCGGTTTGCGGGCTTTTCTTTTGACAGTTGTCCTGTCAAGCATCTGCTAGAAACGCGTAGGCTGGTAACCGGCTCGAAACCGCGATGCAATTTACGTGAGGAGGGGTTTGGAGAGCATGTGGCAGGTCGATGGCATTGGCCGGTTGCGCCTTTCCGGCGTGCATGACAGCAACCTTTCGTTTTTCAGTTACGACATTGATGCCCATCGCCTTTTACTTCGCTTCAGAAACGGCAATCTGTTGTCACGATTTCAAGCCGATGGGGTGCGCCGGCTCAACATCGAGGCGCTTTGGGAAGGTACGATCATCGATACGATCTGGTTGTGGCGTCATGCGCCTGATGGTCCCGCGCCGGGCGATCAACCAGATCTCGGCTGGCAGCACCTCTTTCAGGGTCAGATTGGAAAGAGTGAGTTTGGATCAGAACGGAAGCGCCTGGAGGCCATCTCCCCTGCAGGCGTTCTCTCCACGATCGCCTGCAGCTATGGCGGACAAATCTCGTTCTTTGCAGATCACGTCAAAATAGAGCAAACGCTTATGGGCGAAGCTCAGCAATCAGGATGAAGATAAGCTCAGCCGACCGCTTGTCATTTTCGCGAAAGAAGGGCTTTCCCATCAGCGAAGTGTTCGAGCTACAAGAGATCGGCGCTTAGAAACGGCCGGCCTCGGCCATCGAGATCGGAATCCCGCCGGTTGGGATAGAAGATCTTCTTGTGGCTGCAGCCGACAAAGAGCATTCCATGCAGGCCTTGGACCTTCGTTTTATGAAGAGGCCGTTGGTAGATCTCTATAAGAAATCCTTCCTCTCGATCGCCAAGCTCCTCGGCAAAAGCGACGTCCTGGTCGTTTGCCGGAAATATGGAGCGAAACTCCTCCTCCGTCGCCTGAAAGACGTCATAAGCGCAGTTGTCTGCGCCATCGATAACCATGATGTTTTTCATTCTGTCCTGCTCGGTTTGTGGACATCTCATGCGTAAAGAGCATCCAGGCAAACCTAAAAGATCAGCGCGGTCGCCGGAAGGCGCCGCGCTGTCATCAAGATAATCTTTTTAGATCAGGGCTGGATCAGGCCGTTGCTTCCACGACGCGAAGAGCTTTGGCACGGTCGAGAGCGTCCTTGCGCACAGCATCCTGAACCTTTTCAAAGGCACGGACCTCGATCTGGCGGACACGCTCGCGGCTAATGTCGAACTCCGACGACAGATCCTCCAGCGTCACAGGCTCTTCAGCCAAGCGGCGTGCTTCGAAAATTCGACGTTCGCGGTCGTTCAACACGCCCATCGCTCTCGCCAGCATGTTGCGCCGGCTTTCGAGCTCGTCCTGTTCGATGAGAACGGCTTCCTGGCTTTCGTGATCGTCCACCAACCAATCCTGCCACTGGCCGGATTCGCCCTCTGCAGCCCGGATTGGAGCGTTCAGCGACGCATCGCCTGAAAGGCGACGGTTCATCGAAACGACTTCCTCCTCCGAAACATTCAACTTCGTGGCGATTTCGGATACGTGTTCCGGCTTCAGGTCACCCTCGTCGATTGCCTGGATGCGGCCTTTGAGGCGGCGCAGGTTGAAGAACAGGCGTTTCTGGTTAGCCGTTGTGCCCATCTTCACCAGAGACCAGGATCGCAGGATATATTCCTGGATCGCAGCCTTGATCCACCACATGGCGTAGGTCGCCAGACGAAAGCCGCGTTCAGGATCGAACTTCTTTACCGCCTGCATCAGACCAACATTGCCTTCAGAGACGACTTCGCCGATCGGCAGCCCATAGCCGCGATAGCCCATTGCAATTTTTGCAACGAGACGAAGATGGCTGGTTACCAGCTTATGTGCGGCATCGCGATCGCCGTGTTCGGCATATCGCTTGGCAAGCATATATTCTTCCTGCGGTTCCAGCATGGGGAACTTGCGGATTTCATCCAGATAGCGGTTGAGCCCGCCTTCGCCGGACGTGATTGTCGGTAATGTATTCCGGGCCATAAATGCACCCTCCTTCTGTCTTCCGGTTCCGTGCAGCGCGCCTTCGCGTTATCAGCAAACCGGACCCGTGCGGCTTTTAGCCCGCACTCGTTCTAGCTAGAGATAAGAACGCTCTTCACAAGGTTCAAGATGCTGACCCAAGCCTTGTGAAGCCACGGGGAAAACGACTGACACGCGCCAAAGACCATAGCCGCTTCAATGGTTTGCTTGCGAGATTACTCAACGAAAAAGCCACGCGAATTTTCATCTCGGTTTTCTAACGTCGTAACGCGCTAACCAGTTCCTGCATATCTTCGGGCATCGATGCTTCGAAATGCATGATGTCACCGGACGTCGGGTGTTCGAATTGCAGCATGAAGGCGTGAAGAGCCTGACGGCCGAAGCCGCTGACGATTTTTCTGGCGGAATCGGGCAGAAGGTTGGCCTTTGTCTTGTAGCCGGCGCCATAGGTGATGTCGCCGAGCAATGGGTGGCCGATATGGGCCATATGCACGCGGATCTGATGCGTGCGACCCGTTTCCAGGCGGCATTCTACCAGTGAGGCCAGCGCCGTTGCATCGGGCGACTCGTGGAAGCGCTCCAGTACCTGATAATGCGTGATGGCTTCATCGGCATTGTTGTCCTCCTGCCGTTTGACGGCGCGGCGGGTGCGATCGCCCACGGCTCTTCCGAGCGGGGCATCGATGGTTCCAGCAAGCGAGCGAGGACGTCCCCAGACGACAGCCTGATAGGCGCGCTCCAGTGGCATGGTGCGTCCGTGGTCGGCGAATTGCAACGACAGATGCCGATGCGCAATGTCGTTCTTGGCGACGACCATGACACCGGTGGTGTCCTTATCGAGCCGGTGCACGATGCCGGGACGGCGCACGCCGCCAATTCCCGATAAACTGTCGCCGCAATGATGGATGAGCGCATTGACCAGTGTGCCCGTCCAGTTGCCGGCAGCCGGATGGACCACAAGACCCGACGGCTTGGAAATGACGATGACGTCCGAATCCTCGAAGAGAACGTCAAGAGGGATGTCTTCGCCTTTCGGCGTAGGGTCTTCGGGCTCGGGCAGCAGGACTTCTATCTGGTCTCCGGCGCGAACCTTCTTTTGCGGGTCGATGACAGGCTGCCCATTGACGGTCAACTGGCCATCCTTGATCAAAGCCTTGATACGGCTACGAGAAAACTCTTCTCCAAGGTTCGCGGTGATCCAGGCATCGAGACGGCCTTCGGCATCTTCACCGGCTGTCAGGACTTTCCTAATGCCGGCTGCTTGTTTAAAGGGGTCGCTCAAGACGCTAATTCTCCGACGGTACACAAGATTGGGACGCAACCGATGACGAAAATCGATCCGGATAACGAGCTGGAGGACAAGCCCCTTGATCCGGCCATGGAGCGTGTCCGCCGCAAAATGGTGCGGTTGCAGATTGTCTCCGGCATCATCATGTTTGTGAGCCTTATGGCTGTCTTCGGCGCCGTTGTCTATAAGACGATGCGCGTGCCGGCTCCCGCGCGCACGCCGAGCGCGCAAAGCGGGCTTGTTCCTTCCGATGCGCCCGTGAGCGCCACGGCCGCGCTGCCAGCAGGCTTCGTCCTGCAATCGACGTCCTTCTCGGGCGGCCAGATCCTTTTCTACGGTGTGACCGCGCAGGGCGTCAAAAAGGCGCTGGTCTTTGATATCGCCGCAGGACGCATGGTCGCGGATGTGACCGTAACCGCCGGCTGACCGGCGTGGCCTTGCCTATCAGCATAGAGGATGCCGACGATGCGCGCATTCAGGAGTTCCGCAATATCCGCGAACGCGATCTGACAGGTCGCCAGCAGAGATTTATTGCTGAGGGGAGTGTAGTGGTTCGCATGCTAGCGCAGGCACATGCACGCGGTCGTTTTGTCGCTGAAAAGCTTCTGATCCTGAAAAGCCGGCTTGCCGGCCTTGAGCCTATCCTCGAGCTCCTGCCCGAGCAGGTTCCGGTCTATGTTGCGGAGGCGGATGTTCTCGACGCCATTGTCGGCTTTAACCTGCACCGCGGCGTGCTGGCGCTTGGCAAACATGTCGAGCAGGACTTATCGATGGACTGGCCGAAGCGAGCGCTGGTCCTGGTCGGCTGCGGCATCTCCAACCACGATAATATCGGCTCGATGTTCCGCAATGCGGCTGCTTTTGGGGCCGATGCCGTGCTGCTCGACGAAACCTGCTGCGATCCGCTTTATCGCAAATCGCTGCGCGTGTCCGTCGGCTCGGTGCTAAGCCTTTCCTGGAAGCGTGGCGGGACGGCGCTCGATCTTTTGTCTCAGCTTTCAAAGGATGGGTTTAATATCTGGGCGCTTTCGCCGCAGGGTGAGACGGATATCAGGTCTATTGGCGGATCCGAGCGTGTGGCGCTGGTCGTCGGCACAGAAGGTGAGGGACTGCCGGCCGAGCTTCTTGCAGGTTTCATGAGCGCGCGCATTCCACAGGCACCCGGTCTCGACAGTCTTAATGTCGCTACCGCAACCGGCATTGCACTTTATGCTCTGTCGTCTCTGATGAAGCGCATCTGATTAGATGTTCCGTTTGATGGGCTTTTACGCTCTGGTTGAATTTCGGGCTTCTCAAGTGCTAAGGCAATGCCCACCGTCTTTACTATTTAGCGCTGTAGAAACCAGTCAGCGTTAGCTTTCCATGCTTTTTCAGACCAAAAGGCTGCTGCCGAGCAGTTAGGGACCTTCATGCTGATCGCCCATCTTCCCGCAGGCTTCATTGTCGGTCGATTTGCCAAAGGCCGCACCTCGGCGCCTGGCATGGTGCCGGCTGCCATGATCGGCAGCATCGTTCCCGACCTGGATATCTTTTATTTCTACCTCTTCAACAGTCGCATTCACCATCACGCCTTCTTCATGCACTGGCCGCTGTTCTGGCTTGTGCTGGCGGCGATCACACTTGCGCTCATCGCCGGCATCGACCGTCGCTGGCTTCCCGCGGGCTTTATCTTCTTCTTCGCAACCTTGCTGCACATGGTGATGGATACGGTGGCCGCACCGCTGTTCTGGCTCGCGCCTTTTTCATCGCGAGCTTTTCAGATGGTGGAGGTACCGGCAAACTATAGCCACTGGATCATCAGCTTTATGCTGCACTGGACGTTTCTGCTGGAACTCACCATTTGCGCCGTGGCTCTGGCCTTCTTCCTGATGGATCGCCACAGACACCGACAGGTGGGCGAACCCTCTGGTCCAAGCTGATCGGCTGAGACTGCGCCGCGACGTCAGCGCGAGCCACAATCTCAAGACACGGTTATGAAGTCTTCAGCGTTGGAAGCAGCTATCATTTTGCTGTTGAGAGAAGTTCGGCCGCTCTTTGGGCGAGACTTGTCCGCTTATCTTTTTCGACAGGAGGCAGGTTTTCCAGTAGCGGCAGGATCGGCGATGTTTTTCCCTCGCGCTGTGCCGTCATGGCCACGAGGCGGGCGGCGACATCGGCAATTTCCGTTCGCAGCGTTTCGTCGTCGACGCCGTTCTGAGCGGCCTGCGAAAGCTTTTCTGATAGTGCTGTTGCGCGCGCGCGCAGATCCTCGGCAAGCGCCGCATTCACCGTGGCACTCTCCTGCTGTAGTTCCGCGGTCTCGGGGTTTTTCATGGCAGACTCGATCTTTTCGGGCTCTTCGACTTCGGGCGCCGGTTGGTGGCTGACAGCTGGGTGATGCTCCGGCCCTGCGGTCGACTGCTCGAGGAGCTCCTGCTCCTTTCGCAGCGCCCTGTTTTCCGCCGAAAGCTTGGTGATCTTACTATCGCGCGACGACAGGTCGAACTTCATGGTCGCGATCTCAGCCGTCAGCTTTTTGATCTCTTCCTTGAGCGGCTCAAGAGCATTTTCCGCTTTCGCCGTCAGTTCTTCATGATCTTCAAGGCTTGCCCGCAATTGGGCAATTCGATTCTCGTTGGCGCGGATCTGCGAGCGCAGCTCGGCAGCATCAAGGCTCATCGACGCAATCTGAGCTTCCAGCATCCCGGTCTCTGCGGTGAGACGGCTTGCCTCTTTCGCGAGTTTGTCGCGCTCAATCTGCAGCCCAAGCGCTTTTTCGCGTTCCCGTGCCAATTCCTGCGCCGTACGGGCGTTTTCAGCCGCATAAAGTGCCCGGACCATATCTTTTTGGGCGCGTACTTCCTGCGGGCTGAGCGGCATCGTCGCGATCATCCGCTTTTCCGTATACCAGACCACGCGGCGGTGAACGGCTGGTGCCATCAGAAACACCAGGAAGGCTGCTGTCAGGAAGCCCAGTCCGAAAAGGAGAGCATACTCAATCACTATAGGGCCACCGACTTCATCAGGCTAAGTTCAGATTACTGCACATTACATCTGTGCACGGGCGGTGCAGCATCGCCGGAAGCATCCTATACCACCAACCCTTAAACCGAAGTCAATTTCGCCGGGCTTGATGCTGTCACTTCAGGCAAATGCGTGTCCGCTGGAAGCCCGCCCCAAATGCGCGGCGGACCCCCGTATTTCGCGAGGCTGGATGTAGTTCTGCTTCCAGAGCGCCATCATGATCCCCTTTGTCGGATCATGGCAGGAAATTTTTCCGCCGACGTCAGAACGGGTTCCATGTCGGCTGACGCGTGATTTTGAGATAGCCGACATTCAATCCAAGCCGTGCACCGACGCCGGTACGAATCGGCACGACGAGCACGTCGTTGTTCTTAAGCAGCGTCATGCCGACCCCGGCAACGACGAAAGCCTGGCCGCTGACACCGCCAAAGCGGGTATAGATCGATTCTGTTGAAGGCAGATTGTAGACCAGCATCATCACGCGCGTTCCCTGGCCGCCAGCATCAAGGCCGAGCGAGGGACCCTGCCAATAAAGCGGATGTTCACCCGCATTCTTGGTATTCATCTGGCCTTCGCCATAGGTCAAACCGGCGATGAAGGCTCCAGAGCCCTCTTGGCCGAGAATATAGCCATTGGGCAGGCCATAGCGGTTGAATGCCGTCTCGACGACCTTGGCAAGGCCGCCGCTGGTCTGGCCAAAGAAGGAGTTGCCCGTATCGACGATTTCCTGCATCGTGTACTGGCTGTCGTTGGCCCGTTGTGCGAAGGCTTCTTGAGAGGCGGTCGAGGCAACGAACAGGGCCAGCGTGGCCAGCAGGACGCCGAGGCGTGCCATTCGTCCGTGGAAATGAATGCGCATCTTGTCATCCGTTCATCATGGTCGGTCACGTGCCTGCCGCAGGTGGCAGGTTATTGCATCTTGCGCGCATCGTCTTAACAGATGGTTTACCAAATATGGTGTCATTATGGCGCAGGATGAACCTCCGCTCGTGCATTCGTTGCACTTGTGCTATCGGGCCACTAAACCGGCTGCCTTCAGGAGAATATGATGCCGCAGAACCCGAATCTTACGCTGTCCGGCCCTGACTTGGCCGCTCTGTTGTGCAGCCGCGTCTGCCATGACGTCATTTCGCCGGTCGGCGCCATCAACAACGGTCTTGAACTTCTCGATGAAGGTGGCGCGGATGCCGACGCCATGGACCTTATTCGGACCAGCGCACTCAATGCTTCCGTGCGATTGAAGTTTGCGCGTCTGGCTTTTGGCGCCTCGGGATCGGTCGGTGCGTCGATCGACACGGGCGAAGCCGAAAGGGCCGTGCGCGACTTCGCCGCCGCCGAAAAGAAAACCGAAATCAGCTGGAGCGGACCGCGCGCCATCATTGCCAAGAACCGGGTTAAGCTCCTCCTTAACCTGTTCCTGGTGGCATCGTCCGCCATCCCGCGCGGCGGCTCGCTGGATGTTACTCTCGAAAATCCAGATGGCGAGGCGAAGTTCAGCATCGTTGCCAAGGGCAGAATGCTGCGCGTCCCGCCGAAGTTCATGGAACTCATGAACGGCCATCTGGAAGAAGCGATCGATGCCCATTCGATTCAGCCCTATTACACGATCTTGCTGGCCGAAGAGGCAGGCATGAAGATTTCGTATGAGACGTTGGGCGAAGAAATTGTCTTTACCGCCGAGGTGATCGCTGAGGCCTGATCTCGTCGGTCGGTAACGAATTTTTAGCCGTCCTTCCTTATCCTGACCGTTGTCGCGCAAGCACTCTTGCAAAAGCCTGAGCCCTTTCCGGATCAAGCCTCCTTTGCAGAGCACATCTTATGTTGCTTCGACCGACGCGTATGGGTGGGTTGTGGAGGTTATGGTGCAGAAATTTATGATTGCCGATGCATCGGATGTGGTTCGCAAGGTCGGACGCCGCATTCTGTCGGAACTCGATTTCGTTGTCACCGAAGCGGCATCCGCCGAAGAGACCTTGTCACGCTGCAAGGTCGATATGCCCGATTACATGGTGGTCGATTCCGCCATGCCGGGCGCTCTCGACCTCATTTCATCGATCCGGGCGCTCGACGACGGGAAGGCCGTGAAAATCTACTACTGCGTGATCGAAGCCGATTTGCGCAAGCTGATGGCAGGCAAGCGTGCCGGCGCAACGGACTTCCTGCTCAAGCCATTCGACCGTAAGATCCTCACGGCGGTTTTTGGCAAGCGCTCGGTCGCGGCAGCCTGAGCTTCTTTGATCTTTCTGTCTTCAAGTCAGCTCCGCCCGAAGCGGCGCAGTGAATAGCTTTGTGCTGTTCGGATAAGCCATCCGGCTTTTCGGGCAATCAACTTGAAATCGCTGTCCCCTGTGGTCGGTGCCTTTTCATCATCGGAAATAACAACGCGCGTTTGCGGAAATGACGGATCATCCTTGGCTGGTGCGTCGTACGGGTGATGGAGCAGATTAGGGCAGGGAGGCATAAAAAAATCCCGCCAGTACGGCGGGATTTAATAGGCTACGACGGCTCAGTCTTCTCGCGGCACGGCAAACAGTGCGAGGAAAGGCGCAACAACGCGGCGATGGCTCGCCGTTAACTAGTTGCGCCTTCAGCAAACCTAGCTTCAGGCGATTTCCGCGTATTCAGAGCCATCCGGCTCGCGCAGGACATAACCGCGACCCCAAACGGTCTCGATGTAGTTCGCACCACCAGCGGCATTGGCAAGCTTTTTGCGCAGCTTGCAGATGAACACGTCGATGATTTTCAGTTCCGGCTCGTCCATACCGCCATAAAGGTGGTTGAGGAACATTTCCTTGGTAAGGGTCGTGCCCTTGCGCAGGGAAAGCAGTTCCAGCATCTGGTATTCTTTGCCGGTCAGGTGAACCCGCTGGCCGCCGACTTCAACGGTCTTCGCGTCGAGGTTTACAACCAGTTCGCCGGTGATGATGACCGATTGCGCATGACCCTTGGAGCGGCGAACGATCGCATGGATACGGGCAACGAGCTCGTCCTTGTGGAACGGCTTGGTCATGTAATCGTCAGCACCGAAGCCGAGACCGCGGACCTTGTCCTCGATGCCAGCCATGCCCGACAGGATCAGGATCGGCGTCTTGACCTTCGACAGACGCAATGTCCGAAGCACCTCGTAGCCGGACATGTCAGGAAGGTTCAGGTCGAGCAAAATGATGTCGTAATCATAGAGCTTGCCGAGATCGACGCCTTCTTCACCCAAATCGGTGGTGTAGACGTTAAAACTTTCAGATTTGAGCATCAATTCGATGCTCTGCGCTGTCGCGCTGTCGTCTTCAATAAGTAGTACCCGCATCATTATCCCCTTTACCGCCGCCGAAAGGTCTTCCCGCTTCTTCCCCTACGCGATACTGAATGCCACTGGTGATTTGGAAGTTGCCACGAAATGGTTAACAAATTCTGATTCACTCTGGCAAGTCGTAATGGATTCATTAAGCATTTTTTCCATTACGTTGTTTTGTAAGGGAAATTTTGGGGCGTTGAGTCTGATCTAACACATTAGGATTCCTCGCTAATCGATTCATTCGACTCACGAATGACGTGGTTTGCCTGGTCAATTTCTGATGTTTACCGAGCCTTAAGTCATCGGGCTTATCATTAACGATGCCCGTAAACGAAAGGTTACCGCCGGTAGGTTTTTATTAATATCGGCTGATATTTTTCGGGACGCACGTGTCAAAGCGAGGCGTGGGCATGTCGAGGGGAAGCGATGGCGCAAAATCAAGAGGCGACTCATCATTTCTTTCGGCATTTTAAGACCGGGGCATGATGCTGACGGTAGGCCTTTTGCGGCTTGCGTCGAATTCGTGGCCTGGAGCCCGGGATCTCGCATCACTGGAGTAATGCGTATGAAGTCGCGTGAGAGCCTCGTTCGCCTCAAAGAGTTTCAGGTGAACGAAAAACGTCGTCAACTGCAGCAATTGCAGTCAATGGTTTCGGAATTCGAGCGGATGACGAAGGAGCTGGAAAACCAGATCATCGTCGAGGAAAAGAAGTCAGGGATCAATGATCCCAATCACTTCGCCTATCCGACCTTCGCCAAGGCTGCTCGTCAGAGGGCTGATAATCTTCAGGTTTCCATTCGGGAACTGAGGGTTCAGCAGAATGCTTTGGAACAAAATCTCGAGGATGTGGAGGCCGATTATCAGCGCGCCGCTGCCCTCGAAGAACGCGATAGCGGCGCGCGCGCACGCGCCTGATCGGCTACTCCGGTCGAAAAGCCATGCAGGACGGGCGCTCGGACCCGCCTTGCATGGCTTTTGGCGTTTGTCTCGCAAGCGCCAAGTTTTGAAAGATCGATGTGTCGTTTTGAGCCTAAGTCGGCGATGGAATTTTGGCCTGGATCCGATCTTTAGCGCATAGCTAATTGGAGCTTTTGAGAGGGCGCAAGGGCAATTTCTTCGAGCGTCAAACGTTCAAGTTGCATAATTGCAACTCGGCCGGATAAAAGCGCTTCGAACGGTGCCTGAAGGGGCCCAGCCCGTCAAACAGCGCCTCGAGCGCCCCGCAGTTCGCCTCTTGCCCCTCGCTGGTCTGATCGAATCATGCTTCATCGCAACATATGCGTTGTCTGAATTTCACTCACTAGTGGGTGAAGCGCCATCAAGTTGGCTTTTCGATTTCGATATAGCAAGCCCTCGGTGAGGGTGGCCTTGATCTGCTTTCGTGTATAGTTCGTTGCATGACCGGCAATGGAACAGGCACCGAATGCAAAAGCCAGGATCGACCCTAGTCCCTGTCGCTCAAGCCATTCTTATTGTGGCAACGCCTTTTTGCCTGGCATTGGGGCTTGTCTTGCCGCTCATGCGTTTCGAGCGGCTCTACTTCTTCGATGAGCAGTCTTCGCTTTTGGAAATTGTAGCGGCGCTTTGGCGGGGAGGGGATGTTCTTCTGGCGGCGGTGATCGGCTTGGTGTCTGTTATTCTGCCGGCGCTGAAGATCCTGTTTCTTGCAGCCGAAGCCTTGGCGGTCAGAAATCCCGGTCAGCAATTCATCAGCCGCAGGATCGTACCGGTACTGTCGAAGTGGTCGATGATGGACGTATTGATCGTGGCATTGGTGATTGTAGCGGCGAAAACGAGCGGATTTGCCAGCGCATTCACACAACCGGGACTGTGGTTCTATGCCGTATCTTCAATAAATTCCGGCCTCCTTCACGCTCTTTCGGAGCGTGAAGAAAGCCGGAAGCTCAATAAGTGACACTATTATTAATGACGATACTGCTGAATGCGGGTCGTACGCAGGCCGGCCAGCCCATGGCTGGAGATGGACGACTGCCACGATAGGAATTCTTCCACAGTTAACGTATAGCGTTCACACGCTTCTTCCAAGCTCAACAGCCCGCCGCGAACCGCTGCAACAACCTCTGCCTTTCGACGGATAACCCAGCGCCGCGTATTCGGCGGCGGAAGATCCGCGATCGTCAAGGGGCTGCCATCGGGACCGATGACATATTTAACTCGGGGTCGTACCATTTCGGTCATTGGGACTCTCTACACTACTCAAGACCACGACCAACCTTAGCGCGGCAGATTTAAGAATTGCCTAAATGCATCGTAACAGTTTGATAAGATTTGAACCGGAACGACGCTAAAAAGCAGTCAAAAATAGTGTTTTTCGGCAAAGCCAGCCCTTTTGCGTTTAGTGGTCTTCAAAAATCGGGCGCAATGGGGAAAGTTTTCTTGATTAGGTGGTGAATTTTTTGGGCAAGTTGCGATACCAGAGCTGAGGCCTTCAACTTCCAGGAGCTGCAACCTTACCGCCGTTCGAGCGTTGCGCTATCACTTGCTGTTGGACACGGACAAGATGACGGATCATGTCAACCTCGACCATGGTGTAGGCGTCGGCAATCGGCTGGATGCAAAGGCCGGTAGCGAGGATACGCAGGCAAGCCTGGCAGCCATGACGCGGCGTTTTGGCTACAGCTATTTTGTGATGTCACGTTTTCCCGTGGACCATAAAACCGGCTTCCTGCTGAACTGTATGCTAACCAATTGGCCGCAGCCGCTTCAACAGATCTACGACAAAAGCGAAATCTTCCCAGTGAGCCGGATTGTTACATCCCTGAAGCGCACGATCATGCCAGTCTTCTTTAATGAGGACAGTTTTTGCGTCAGTGTCCCAGGTCGGGAAAAGCGGGTCGAGGCCCTGTTTATCTCGCATGGGCTGCGCCGTACGGCCGGCCTCTCGCTGCATGATGCGCAGCTAAGCCAATATTTGTTCGCGTTTTCCGGTATGCGCCCGGCGTTGGAGCGAGCGGAGAGCGAGGCGCTCGTCTTTGCTTGCATGGAACTCCTTGACCACGTCGTCAATACGCAGGCACGAGAACCGGCTTTTGCCGAGCCGCTCAGCCGGCGGGAGGTGGAATGCCTTCGTTGGACCGCCTCTGGCAAAAGCAGTGATGAGATCGCCATTATTCTCAGTCTATCGCCACATACTGTCGTCGGTTACATGAAAAGCGCCATGCGGAAATTAAATGCGTCTAACCGCATGCAGGCTGTCGCGCAGGCGGTGAGGCATCGGCTGATCTGAAGCGCTGACAACAGCTGTGCCAGCCCAAGAGCGCGCGTTCAGTCGGCGTTCAGTTCCCGCGACCGGAACAAACAAAGCCACCATTACTGAAGTCACCGTCATGTTGACCTAGCTTGCCGTAGCGCAAGGGAAGGCCTTCCCATGTCAAGGTCATCCCGCCAGCGGCGCGCAAGACGGCATCCCCGGCCGCTGTGTCCCATTCCATGGTGCGCGTGAAGCGCGGGTAGATGTCCGCCTTGCCTTCGGCCAACAGGCAGAATTTCAGCGATGAGCCGATATTCGTGCAATGTGTGATGCCTTCACGCATCAGGAAATCTGAGGTTTGCGGACTGTCATGGCAGCGGCTGGCAAGCGCTATCTTCTCGGTAGGCGACGCGCGCGTTGTAATCGCCAGGCGTTCGCGGACTTTAAAATTGCTGTCGATATCGAGTTTTGCCGCGCCGCTTTTATCACCGACATAGGCAACGCCGAGCGCAGGGGCATAGACAATGCCGGCCGTCGGTGTGCCATGTTCGATATAGGCGATGTTGACCGTGAACTCGCGCCGTCCCTCGATGAATTCCCGGGTCCCGTCCAAGGGATCGACAAGGAAGAAAGCGTCTTTGACCTTCGGCTTGTGTCCCGCAGCCATCGCCTCTTCTGCAATGACCGGAATCTCGGGGAAGGCCGCGGCAAGATGCGCGAGTATGATTGCTTCGGCTTTCTCATCGGCAACAGTTACAGGGCTGCGGTCTGCCTTCAGCGCTACCGTGCAGCCGGCATTGTACACCATCATGATTGTCTCGCCGGCGGCGAGGGCAGCTTTCTCGAAGATCTCAAGCATGAAGGTGCGGTAAAGCCTTTCGGTAAAATGTATCGCACAAGACCAATCGCTGCGGACGTACCCGATGCGACCGAATGCGCCGATGTCACTTTATATTGATCCGTCGCAACGTCGCTTGACCAAGCTAAAGCATCGTAGCCTTATATAGGAGTGTAGAAGATCTCCTGCATCATCGTAAAGCCTCTTGAATTCAGCGCGCACAATCTGCCGAAGATCTCAGGTGCAGCGACATATTTATCTTATCATTGCCGCCCTTAAGAGCCGACCGGAGGGACAGTCAGTTTTACGTGATCCATTTCATGGTGTCGCACTGGCGTCCGGAGTTGCGAAGGCCCGTAACAAATCGGTGATATCACCTATCAAAGCGGCAAAACAAAATGATTTTCGCTGAATCCCGCATCCTTTTGGTTATAAAAGCGGCATTTGCGCCAAAACAGTTGAGAAGTTTGCGCTGCTTAAAAATTATGCTTCACTTTTGTGGGCAAAACGGTATGGAATCCGCTCGAACAACGGAGCTTGACTCCAAAAACAAGAGATACGTTCAATCAACCGTATCCAGGGGACTTGGTAGATGGAGTATTTTGTCCAGCAGCTCTTCAACGGGCTGACTCTCGGATCAATTTATGGTTTGGTGGCTATCGGATATACGATGGTCTACGGCATTATCGGCATGATCAACTTCGCCCACGGCGATATCTTCATGCTGGGCGGCTTTGCAGCCTTGATTGTTTTCCTGGTCTTGACGTCGATCTTTGCCGGTCTTCCGGTAGCGGTTCTGCTGCTTGCGATGCTGGTCGTGGCCATGCTGATGACAAGCTTGTGGAACTGGTCGATCGAGCGGATCGCCTACCGGCCCCTGCGCGGTTCATTCCGCCTTGCGCCGCTGATCACGGCCATCGGCATGTCGATTACGCTGTCGAACTTCATTCAGGTGACGCAGGGCCCGCGCAACAAGCCGATTCCGCCGCTCGTCAATTCCGTTTATTCCATTCTTGGCATTTCGGTTTCGCTGAAGCAGATCATCATTATTGCGATCACGGTCGTCCTGCTTGTCGCCTTCTGGTATCTCGTCAATCATACGTCGCTCGGCCGCGCGCAGCGCGCCACCGAGCAGGATCGTAAGATGGCAGCTCTGCTGGGCGTCAATGTGGACCGCACGATTTCGATCACCTTCATAATGGGCGCGGCACTGGCTGCCGTCGCAGGTACGATGTTCCTGATGTATTACGGCGTCGTGTCTTTCGCAGATGGTTTCGTGCCGGGTGTGAAGGCCTTCACGGCTGCCGTTCTCGGCGGCATCGGTTCTCTGCCGGGAGCAGTTCTTGGCGGTCTTCTGATCGGTCTTATCGAGTCGCTCTGGTCGGCTTACTTCTCCATCGCCTATAAAGACGTCGCGACCTTCGCGATCCTGGCTTTCGTGCTGATCTTCAAGCCGACAGGTATTCTTGGGCGGCCGGAAGTCGAGAAGGTTTAACCACATGGCAAATCATGACATGTCAGCTGACAAGTCTTTTTCCGGACTTGTCCGTCGCGGCCTCGTGGAAGGTGTCTTCACCGGCCTCATCGCACTTGGTCTGTTCGTTCTTTATGTCGGCTTGAAAACCGACCAGAACATCAACAACGAGCTTATCATCGTTCAGCGTTGGGGCTTGCTCGCGATCTTCGTTATCATTGCGGCTGTCGCACGCTTCGTAACGATCGTCTTCATCCAGCCGCACATCAACAGGCGCAAGCTGGAAAAGGCAAAGGCAGGCGAGCTGGAGATTTCGACGAAGAAGGGCTTCTTTCATAAGCACTTTCTGAAAATCGCTCTCGTCTTCATGATCCTTTATCCCTTGGCGATCCTCTATTTCCTTGGCCCGCAGGGCTCATTGAAGTGGGTCGACAATTTCGGCATCCAGATCCTGATCTACGTGATGCTTGCCTGGGGACTGAACATCGTCGTCGGTCTCGCCGGTTTGCTCGATCTTGGCTATGTCGCATTCTACGCGGTCGGCGCTTATTCCTATGCGCTGCTGTCCAGCCATTTCGGCCTTTCCTTCTGGCTGCTCTTGCCGATGTCCGGCATCTTTGCAGCGCTTTGGGGCATGGTCCTCGGTTTCCCGGTCTTGCGTCTTCGGGGCGATTATCTGGCCATCGTCACGCTGGCTTTCGGTGAAATCATCCGTCTCGTTCTGATCAACTGGACCGATGTCACCAAGGGCACGTTCGGGATCTCCAGCATTCCAAAGGCGACCTTCTTCGGTCTTCCGTTCGATGCAAGCGCTGGCGGCTTTGCCAAGACCTTCGGCCTGCCGATTTCGGGCGCTTACTACAAGATCTTCCTCTTCTATCTCATTCTTTTGCTCTGCATGCTGACCGCCTATGTGACGATCCGCCTGCGCAGCATGCCGATCGGCCGCGCTTGGGAAGCCTTGCGTGAGGATGAAATCGCCTGCCGCTCACTCGGTATCAACACCGTGACGACAAAGCTGACCGCTTTTTCGACGGGCGCCATGTTTGGCGGCTTTGCCGGCTCCTTCTTCGCGGCACGTCAAGGCTTCGTGTCACCTGAATCTTTCGTGTTCCTGGAATCTGCCGTCATTCTGGCGATCGTCGTTCTAGGCGGCATGGGTTCGCTGACCGGCATTGCGATCGCTGCCGTGGTCATGGTGGGCGGTACGGAAGTGCTGCGTGAAATGAGCTTCCTGAAGGTCGTCTTCGGGCCAGACTTTACGCCAGAGCTTTACCGCATGCTGCTCTTCGGCCTTGCCATGGTTATTGTCATGCTGTTCAAGCCGCGCGGTTTCGTCGGCTCACGCGCACCCACCGCCTTCCTCAAAGAGCGCAAGGCAGTCTCCGGAAGCTTTACCAAGGAGGGCCACGGTTGATGACCCCCGTTTCCACCTCTTCGGCCGGCGACACGCTTTTGAAGGTCGAACATCTTTCCATGCGCTTCGGCGGCTTGATGGCCATCAACGATTTTTCGTTTGAGTGTCGTCGCGGCGAAATTACAGCGCTGATTGGCCCGAACGGCGCGGGAAAGACCACCGTGTTCAACTGCATCACCGGCTTTTACAAGCCGACGATGGGAATGATCACGATGACCCAGCGTGATGGCAAAACCCATCTGCTGGAGCGGTTGCCCGATTTCCGCATTACCCGTGAGGCCAAGGTCGCAAGAACCTTCCAGAACATCCGTCTGTTCTCTGGCCTTACCGTTCTGGAAAATCTGCTGGTCGCACAGCACAACAAGCTGATGAAGGCGTCCGGCTATACGATCCTCGGACTTCTCAACATCGGCCCCTATAAGCGCGAAGCCGCGGCGGCAATCGAACTTGCCCGCTATTGGCTTGAAAAGGCAGATCTTATCGATCGCGCCGACGATCCGGCCGGCGATCTGCCATATGGTGCGCAGCGCCGCCTGGAGATTGCTCGCGCGATGTGCACCGGTCCGGAACTCCTATGTCTCGACGAGCCGGCAGCCGGCCTCAATCCCAAGGAATCGGCGGCGCTCAACGCGCTGCTGAGAGGCATTCGCGCCGATACCGGCACATCGATCCTCCTGATCGAGCATGACATGTCGGTGGTGATGGAAATCTCCGACCACGTCATCGTTCTCGAATATGGCAAGAAGATTTCGGACGGCACGCCGGAAGAAGTGAAAAACGATCCCAAAGTCATCGCTGCCTATCTCGGCGTAGAAGACGAGGAAGTGGAAGAGGTCATCGCGAGCGTCGAGCACCTCGAAGGGGATGCACGATAATGGCAGGCGAACCTATTCTTGAGGTCAAGGGCGTCGAGACCTATTACGGCAATATCCGCGCCTTGGCAGGCGTCGACGTTGATGTGCGTCGCGGCGAAATCGTCAGCTTGATCGGTGCGAACGGCGCAGGCAAATCGACGTTGATGATGACGATCTGCGGCAGCCCGCAGGCGCGCGTCGGATCTGTCATCTTCGAAGGCCGCGATATCACCAAGATGCCGACGCACGAGATTGCACGGCTGCGCATTGCCCAGTCCCCGGAAGGGCGGCGTATTTTTCCGCGCATGACGGTTCTGGAAAATCTTCAGATGGGCGCCGGTCTCGATAACCTGAGATATTTCCATCAGGACGTCGAGAAGGTCTTTGCAATGTTCCCGCGTTTGAAGGAGCGTCAGACGCAGCGTGGCGGAACGCTCTCCGGCGGCGAACAGCAAATGCTATCTATCGGCCGTGCGCTGATGGCGCGTCCCAAGCTCCTGCTGCTCGATGAGCCGTCGCTCGGATTGGCGCCGCTGATCGTCAAGGGCATTTTCGATGCGATCAAGAAGCTGAACGAGGAAGAGGGCCTGACGGTCTTTCTCGTCGAGCAAAACGCTTTTGCTGCGCTCAAGCTGTCGCACCGCGCTTATGTCATGGTCAACGGCAAGGTCACCATGAGCGGCTCGGGCCGCGAACTTCTGGCCAACCCGGAAGTGCGCGCCGCCTATCTTGAAGGCGGTCGGCACTAGGAACGGGAGGAAGATTTCATGCAAGGACTTTTTGTAGAGCAAGATGCGGGCGTTCACCTGGTGATCCGCGCTTTGGTTGTTTTGCTCGGATTCTGGACGGCGTGGCGTGCCGGCAAGGCCGTAGCCGAGGGCTGGAGCAACTACCCCCTGGCCGTCGTCTATACATTGCTGCTGGCTGGGGCCATGCAGTTTCTGCACTATGCGCTTTTCGAAGGGCCAATCCTCGACGGCTTTTTCTACGGGCTCGACTTTGTAACCTTGCTGGTCTTTTCGACTGCCGGTTTCCGCTATCGGCGGACCACGCAGATGACCAGCAATTACTATTGGCTCTATGAAAAAAGTTCGCCTTTCTCCTGGAAGGAGAAACATTGACAGGCTGCTGAAAACGGGCATGAATTGCCCATCAGGCCAGCCTGACAATCATTGCGGTCATTGCATAAAGTACATGCAGGGCAAGCATAATAATAAGCAGAGCGCAAACGAACTTGTTTGCGCCTTGCTCGAAAGAGTGGAACAGCTTTCTCGGCGCAGCATGGTGGGGATGCGCCGGGTCTCCTACAGAACCCCCCTTATTTGATTGGGAGTAATCGGATGAAGAAGTCTCTTCTGTCGGCTGTGGCCCTGACGGCGCTTGTCGCTTTCAGCGGGGTTGCAAAGGCTGACATCCTCATCGGTGTCGCCGGACCTCTGACAGGTCCGAACGCAGCTTTCGGTGCACAGCTCCAAAAGGGCGCAGAGCAGGCTGTTGCCGATATCAATGCTGCCGGCGGCATCAATGGCGAGCAGGTCAAGATCGAGCTCGGCGACGACGTGTCCGACCCGAAGCAGGGTATTTCGGTTGCCAACAAGTTTGCCGCTGACGGCGTCAAGTTCGTGGTCGGCCACTTCAACTCGGGCGTTTCCATTCCGGCTTCGGAAGTTTATGCCGAAAACGGCATCCTGGAAATTACGCCAGCTGCAACGAACCCGACCTTCACCGAGCGCGGCTTGTGGAACACGTTCCGCACCTGCGGCCGTGACGACCAGCAGGGCGCTGTCGCCGGCAAGTATCTTGCCGACAACTTCAAGGATGCCAAGATCGCTGTCATCCATGACAAGACGCCTTACGGCCAGGGTCTGGCAGACGAAACCAAGAAGGCCCTGAACGCTGACGGCGTCAAGGAAGTCATGTACGAAGGCGTTAACGTCGGCGACAAGGATTTCTCCGCGCTCATCGCGAAGATGAAGCAGGCTGGCGTTTCGATCATCTACTGGGGCGGCCTGCACACGGAAGCTGGTCTGATCATCCGTCAGGCAAAGGACCAGGGCCTGAAGGCGACGCTGGTTTCAGGCGATGGTATCGTTTCGAACGAACTGGCTTCGATTGCCGGTGACGCTGTCGAAGGCACGCTGAACACCTTCGGTCCCGATCCGACGCTGAACCCTGCCAACAAGGATCTGGTTGCAAAGTTCAAGGCTGCCGGCTTCAATCCTGAAGCTTACACGCTCTATTCCTACGCTGCTGTTCAGTCGATCGCAGGCGCTGCCAAGGCAGCCGGCTCGGCCGATCCGGAAGCAGTTGCCAAGGCAATGAAGGAAAAGGGTCCGTTCCCGACCGTTCTCGGCGATATGTCGTTCGACGCGAAGGGCGATCCGAAGATCCCAGGTTACGTCATGTACATCTGGAAGAAGGGCGCTGACGGCAAGTACACCTACGTGCCGAAGGAATCCTAAGCATTTCTCGCCGATCCTTTTCGGCGAAAAGCTGACGAAAGACCGCTCGTGATCAGTCACGGGCGGTTTTCTTTTGAGGCGAAGAGGAACCTCGCTTATCCGGTGCGGCAGCGTCGGTGAGGAGGGCGATCGCTATCTTAAAGTGATTGAAGCTGATCGTGTATTTATATCTCGTGAAGCACGTTTGCCGCTTTGACGGCGGCAGAGGCGCGGTTCTCGACCCCCAGCTTCACGTAGATCTGTTCCAGGTGCTTGTTGACTGTCCGCGCCGACAGGCCAAGGATTTCGCCGATATCTCGGTTTGCCTTGCCTTTTGCGATCCAGACCAGCACTTCGGACTCGCGCTGCGTCAGGCCGAAATGCTGGCGAAGCAATTCATCGCCGCTCATGCGGCTCGCCGCCGTCAGGCGAAAGAGATGCTCATCGGGGCCAATCGTGCCGAGGAAGGCGAGCTGTAGACCCGTCTGGCCCACGGGTGCAATGGGAATGGCTGGATCGCGCCCTTGGCGCCCGCGTTCGACCATCCAGTTCGCGATGTGACTTGCTACCAGCTCCATGCCGTCGTCGCGCCCCACAGCGGCGTTCACGAGGCGGGCTGCCTGTGGGGTTGACCATTGGATCGTCCCATCGCTCCGGACGGCAAGAAGGTGGCGGCCGGCCGCATCGAGCGCAACCCGCGCACTTTGGGCAGATCTTGCATTGCGCAGATGAACGCGAATGCGAGCGCGCAGTTCATCGATATTGATGGGCTTCGTCAGATAATCGACGCCGCCCGATTCCAGTGCGTGGACGACATGTTCCGTTTCGGTGAGGCCTGTCATGAAGACGACCGGAACGGGAGCAAGTGCCGGGTTTGCTTTCAAGCGGCGGCAGGTTTCAAAGCCGTCCATCGTCGGCATGACGGCATCGAGCAGGATGATGTCCGGGGTAATGCGTTCGACAATGCCGAGCGCCGCCGTTCCCGACGTCGCGATCAACACCGAAAAACCGGATTGTTCCAGCGCGTCGGTCAGAAACCCGAGCGCTTCGGGCGAGTCGTCGACGAGAAGAACGATATCGCGGGGTGTGTCAGCCAAGGGTGTCCGCCTTTTGCTCGAAGCGCTGCAGGAAAGCCGTGGCGCCGGCCAGATCGAACGCGCTGACGAGGGCGCGTAGCGCGTCCGTAAACGGCTTGTTCGTCTCCTCGCGCGCAAGTTCGTCCAGCTTGGCCTCGATGCCGCGGACATAGCCGATTTCGGTCAGGCCGATCAACTCCCTGATATGGGCGGCGCCCGGGCTTTTCAGCTGCTGGCGCGCTGGCACGGATACGGGTGTTCCATCGTCATAGGTCCATTCAAGCTTCAGGTGGAGAGAAAGCTTATCGCGGAGCTGACGAATATCCACCGGCTTGCCAATGGCATCGTCATGGCTGCCGTCATTGCCGCCGCCGGCCGCTCCCGCTTCGCCGATATTGGCCGAAAGCATGAGAATGGGACTGGTCTCTCCGGCCTCGCGCAGCCGGGAGGCAAGCTGCCAGCCGCTCATGCCTGGCATTGAGATATCGAGAAGGAAGAGGTCGGGCTTGATGCCCTCGATCAGCGTCAGGCATTCCGCGCCGCCTGCCGCTGTCAACACGACGAAATCAAGCGGCGTCAGGATTTCGCGCATCATTTCGCGGTGATCTTCATTATCGTCCACCACGACGATGGTGCGGCGCGCGCCCTTGTAGCCGGTGATGCGGCGCTCCTGCGGCGGAGCAGCCGGGCGTGACACGGCCGACAGCATCAGCCGCACACGGAATGTGGATCCCTTGTCCTTCTCACTCTCAACGGTAATTTCGCCGCCCAGCGTGTTGGTGAGAAGTCGTGTAATCGTCAGGCCTAGGCCCAGGCCTGGCAAAGGGCGCGCGCTTTCAGCTTCACCGCGCTGGAAGGGCTCGTATATGCGCGGCAAATCCTTTTCGCCGATACCGCGCCCCGTGTCGGAAATTGTGAAGGTTGCGACCTGGCTGCGATAGGCAACGTCGAAGCCGACCGTGCCTGCATCGGTGAATTTGATGGCATTGGACAGGAGGTTGACGAGAATTTGTCGCAGCCGCTTTTCGTCCGTTCGCACATATTGCGGCAAGCTGGCAGTGCGTTCATGGTTGAAGACAAGGCCTTTGGCCAGCGCCTGCGGGCGGAACATGTCGACGATCTGATCCAGAAAATCCTGAATGTTGATTTCGTTGGAATAGACCTGCAGGCGGCCGGCCTCGATCTTCGAGATATCCAGCAGCCCGTCGATGAGGCCGGAGAGATGCTCTGCCGAACGGCGAATGACCTTGATCGAGGACTGGCGCGGCTGTGGGATCGTCTCGTCCCGCTCCAGGATCTGCGCATAGCCCAAAACGGCGTTAAGCGGCGTGCGAAGCTCATGGCTGAGCCCAACCACATAACGGCTCTTGGCGCGATTGGCAGCCTCCGCGGTCTCCTTGGCCTTTTGCAGAGCGGAGTCCGTTTTCTTGTGCGCCGCGATTTCCTTGAGCAGGAGCGTATTCTGCCGGGACGATTCTTCTTCGGCGACGACGCGGCTGTCATGGGCCAGCACATAGAACCAGCAGACGACGCCGGAGATGATGGCGAAGACGAAAAAGACGATGAGGATGGTGCGATTGACGACGTCGGCCGTTTGCGGGGAGGCAGCACCGACCTGGTGGGCTATTGCAGCGAGAATGAGCCCCATAGCCGTAAGCGCAATAGCAACAGCAATCGCGTAACGCCCAAGGCGCGTGGTCAGCTTGGCGATGACTGTTTCAGGCAAAAGCCGGCGCGCCACGGTGCCGACTTGCGTGTTCAGTCTTGCTTTCGGCTTGCACATGTCGTGGCAGCGGCTGTCGAGCGAGCAACAGAGCGAGCAGATGGGCGCGGCATAGGCAGGACACCAGGCCATATCCTCCGGCTCAAAATCATGTTCGCAGACCGAGCAGGTGATCGTGGCGCTGAGCTTCCAGCTTTGCCTCGGCTTGCGGGCGAGGTAATACTTGCCCTTGGTCGCCCAGGCGATGGTGGGCGATGCAATGAAGGCAACGGCGAGTGTCATGAACGGGGCCAGCGAGGCGGCAATGGTCCCGAAAGCGCCGAAATGGGCCGTCAGCGCCACGGCCGCGGACAGCGTCATTGCGCCAAGCCCGACGGGATTGATGTCGTAAAGATGCGCGCGCTTGAATTCGATACCGGGCGGGGCAAGACCCAGCGGCTTGTTGATGAGAAGATCTGCCGAAACAGTGCAGAGCCAAGCCATCGCAATGATGGAAAAGACGCCGAGCGTTTCCTCCAGCAGGCGATAGATGCCAAGCTCCATCAAGAGAAGGGCGATAGCCACGTTGAAAATCAGCCAGACGACGCGTCCGGGATGGCTATGGGTGAGCCGCGAAAAGAAATTCGACCATGCCAAGGAGCCCGCATAGGCGTTCATGACGTTGATCTTGAGCTGCGAAACGATGACGAACGCAGCCATCAGGCCAAGCGCGGCGTTCTGCCAGGGGATCATGTAGCCGAACGCAGCCAGATACATTTCAGAGGGGTCGGCGGCTCGATCGATCGGCACACCTGACGACAAGGTCAGGACGACAAGAAAAGAGCCGGCGATCAGCTTCGGTGCGCCGATGATGACCCAGCCAGGCCCGGCAAGGAAGATGGCCAGCCGATGGCGCCAGTTCCGGCGCTTTTCCGGCGGCAGGAAGCGCAGGAAATCGGCCTGCTCGCCGATCTGCGACATCAGGGCAAGGATCACGGCGGAGGCGGCGCCGAACTGCAGGAGATCGAACGGAGCCGGACCCGTCGACATTTCGTTCATGTGAAGAAGCCCGGCAAAGCTTAGCCATTCATGGAACTTGCCGGGATCAGAGAAGGCAATAAAGATGAAGGGCAGGATGTTCAGGACGATCCAGAACGGCTGGGTAATGATCTGGAAGCGGCTGATGAGGCGCACGCCATGGGTGACCAGCGGAATGACCATGACCGCGCTGACGATATAACCGATCCAAAGTGGAATGCCAAAGGTCAGCTCCAAGGCGCCCGACATGATCGATGCCTCGATGGCAAAAAGCATGAAGGTGAAGCTCGCATAGATCAGCGAGGTGACCGTGGAGCCTATGTAGCCGAAGCTTGCGCCACGTGTCAGAAGGTCGATATCGACGCCGTGGCGGATGGCGTAACGGCTGATTGGAAAGCCGACGGCGAGCATGGCAAGCGCAGCCACAAGGATGGCGAGAACAGCATTGGTCGTGCCATAGGACAAGGTGATGACGCCGCCGATCGCCTCCAGCGCCAGAAAGGAAATCGCGCCGATCGCCGTGTGCGAGATGCGGCTTGCCGAAAAGCGTCGCGCGCTCTTGGCCGTGAAGCGCAGCGCATAATCTTCAAGCGTCTGGTTCGCGACCCACCGATTATATTCACGCCGGATTGGAATGATGCGCTGCCGTGCGGCCATGCCTGTTCTTGCCCCGCGGTTTTACCGCATGTCCCTCATTTTCTCTGCCTATCACGGAAGCTCATGCCGCTTAAGTGCATGATCTGCACATTTCGCCCCGCCATCTACGTCAATCTACGTATGTGGTTTTGAAATGCAGCGCCGGATAGTGCCCTCAGCAACAGCAAATTCCGTTGCGGGTCGATCAAAGACCATAAAGAGGGGATTATCGGATGACATTGAAATCCAAAATTACCGGAGCCGTTCTCGGCGCTGCCATGGCAGCCTCGGCGGCTTTCCACGGGGCATATGCGGCAGACGATACGATCAAGGTCGGTATCCTGCACTCGCTTTCCGGCACCATGGCAATTTCCGAAACCACGCTGAAAGACGCCATGCTGATGCTCATCGACGAGCAGAACAAGAAGGGCGGTCTGCTCGGTAAGAAGCTGGAGGCCGTCGTAGTCGATCCGGCTTCCGACTGGCCGCTCTTTGCCGAAAAGGCACGCGAACTGATCCAGAAGGATCATGTTGCTGCCGTCTTCGGATGCTGGACTTCGTCCTCGCGCAAATCCGTTCTGCCTGTTTTCGAAGAGCTGAATTCGCTGCTGTTCTACCCGGTCCAGTATGAAGGCGAAGAATCCTCGCGCAACATCATCTATACGGGCGCAGCGCCAAACCAGCAGGCCATTCCAGCTGTCGACTACTTGCTCGAAAAGGAAGGCGTGAAGCGCTTCGTGCTTGAAGGCACCGACTACGTTTATCCGCGCACGACCAACAAGATCCTGGAAGCCTACCTCCAGACGAAGGGTATTCCGAAGGAAGACATCCTCATCAACTATACGCCATTCGGTTTCTCCGATTGGCAGACGGAAGTCTCCAAGATCAAGCAGTTCGGCTCGGCCGGCAAGAAGACGGCTGTCGTCTCGACGATCAACGGCGATGCGAACGTTCCATTCTATAAGGAACTCGGAAACCAGGGCATCAAGGCAACGGATATCCCCGTGGTTGCCTTCTCTGTCGGTGAAGAAGAGCTTGCCGGTCTCGATACCAAGCCGCTCGTCGGCCATCTTGCTGCATGGAACTACTTCGAGTCCGTCGATACGCCGGCCAACAAGAAGTTCATCAAGGAATGGCACGCTTTCACCAAGAACGACAAGCGCGTGACCAATGACCCGATGGAAGCTGCCTATATCGGCTTCAATGCCTGGGTGAAGGCTGTTCAGGCTGCCGGCACGACCGACACCGATAAAGTTCTCGACAGCATCATCGGCGTGACTGTGCCGAACCTGTCGGGCGGCTATGCTACCGTTATGCCGAACCACCACATCACCAAGCCTGTCCTGATCGGCGAAATCCAGGCGAATGGCCAGTTCGAAGTCGTCAAGGAAACCCCAGCTGTCGTCGGCGACGAATGGTCCGATTATCTGCCGGACTCCAAGGATCTAATCTCCGATTGGCGCAAGCCGATGTCCTGCGGCAACTTCAATGTCGCAACCGGCAAGTGCGGCGGCAAGGGCGGCTCCTAAGGCCTTTTCTCTCCAACGATAATGTTTCGCCCGGCTCTTCGAGGCCGGGCGAAGCTCCTGAAGAACCCCGCGAAGTTCCTTCGCCGCTCGCAAGAGATCCGAACCGCCTGTAAAGGCGATGAGAGAGACGAGAAAGCCAATGCTGCGCGCCGTCCAAATCCTTTTGATCAGCTTCGTTCTCGCGCTCAGCGCCGCGGCGCTGCCGGCAAGGGCCGCCGAAGATATTCATGCGCTTGTCGATGCGCTCGGGCCTGGCGACTTCGATGCCCGTGCCGAAGCGATCAAGGCGCTGGTCGCCTCCAAGGATCCGCATGTCGGCGCAATCTTGCAGAACCTCAGCGATGGCAACCTCTACAGCAATCCTGAAGGTGGTCCTGTTCTTGTCAAAGGCGGCACGGATGACGAGCCGGTCTTCACTGACCCGATCACCGGTGAGACAGTCGCCGATGTCGATCCGGACAGCATGTCGAAGGTCAAGATCAACAACAGCTTGCGCGGCGTTATTGCGACCGCAACCAGTCAATTAACGCTTCTAAGCCCTGACCGCGGCGCCCGTCTTGCGGCAGCCCAAGGGCTTCTCAAGGATGCCGATCCCGCCAATTTGGAATTGCTGACAGGCGCACTCGCCAATGAGAAGGATGAGGAAGTTCGCAACACCATGGAGGCCGCCCGCGCTGTCATGGTGCTGAAGAGCGATCTTCCGGCCGACCAGAAGCAGGCGGCGATCGATACGATTGCCGAGAGAGGCGGGCGCAGTGCGCTGACGACATTGACGGCCGCTCTTTCGACCGCGCCCGCAGAATTGAAGCCCGCCATCGAAGCGCATATCAACTCCATCAATCGCAGCCTCGCGCTCTGGGATATCGCTCAGAACATCTGGTACGGCCTCTCGCTCGGCTCCGTATTGCTGCTTGCAGCCATCGGGCTTGCCATTACCTTCGGGGTTATGGGCGTCATCAACATGGCGCATGGCGAGATGGTGATGATCGGTGCCTATACGACCTATGTGGTGCAGCAGTATATCGCGACGGCGTATCCTGAAGTGGCCGATTATTCTCTGGCGCTTGCCGTGCCGGCTGCCTTTCTCTTTACCGGCTTTGTTGGTTTCATGCTGGAAAGGCTGGTCATTCGCCATCTTTACGGACGCCCGCTCGAGACGCTGCTCGCGACCTGGGGCGTATCGCTTATCTTGCAGCAGGCTGTACGCACGATATTCGGGCCGACCAATCGCGAGGTCAGCAATCCGAGCTGGATGTCCGGCATCTTCCAGGCAGGCGGTCTTGCGATCACCTGGAACAGGCTCTGGATCATAGCCTTTTCGCTTGCGGTCTTCTTCGCGCTGCTCTTCATTCTGAAGCGTTCAGCCTTTGGTCTGCAGATGCGTGCTGTCACCCAGAACCGCCGAATGGCCTCGTCCATGGGCATTCGCACTGGGTGGGTCGATGCCTTCACCTTTGCTCTCGGCTCAGGGATTGCCGGTATGGCAGGCGTTGCGCTCTCGCAAATCGATAACGTTTCGCCCAACCTTGGCCAGAGCTACATCATCGACAGCTTTATGGTTGTCGTGTTCGGCGGTGTCGGCAATCTCTGGGGCACGCTGGTCGGCGCTTTATCGCTTGGGGTCGTCAACAAGTTCCTCGAACCATTCGCAGGCGCCGTCCTCGGCAAGATCCTGGTGCTGGTTCTCATCATCCTGTTCATTCAAAAGCGTCCGCGCGGGCTCTTCGCGCTCAAGGGAAGGGCGGTGGAAGCATGATTACGGCTTTTCTCTTAAGGTCGCTCGACAGGCGGATCACCATTGCAGTCTTCCTGCTTCTGGCCGCGGCCGTGCTGGTGCCGGTTCTGAACCTTGCAATGCCTGCGTCCAGCCCGCTTCATGTCCCAACCTACATCATGTCGCTGTTCGGCAAGTACCTGACTTATGCCCTGCTGGCGCTGGCGCTTGATCTCGTCTGGGGTTTTTGCGGCATTCTCTCGCTGGGGCATGGCGCATTTTTTGCGCTCGGCGGTTACGCGATGGGCATGTACCTGATGCGCCAGATCGGCTCGCGCGGCGTCTATGGAAATCCGCTTTTGCCGGATTTCATGGTCTTCCTGAACTGGGAGAAACTGCCCTGGTTCTGGTATGGGTTCGATCAGTTCTGGTTCGCCGCGCTGATGATCTTTGTGGTGCCGGGCCTTCTTGCCTTCATCTTCGGCTGGTTCGCCTTCCGCTCGCGCGTCAATGGCGTTTATCTGTCGATCATCACGCAGGCCATGACTTATGCGCTCATGCTGGCCTTCTTCCGCAACGATATGGGCTTCGGCGGCAATAACGGGATGACGGATTTCAAGGACATCCTTGGCTTCAACATACAGGCCGAAGGAACACGCGCCGTGCTCTTTGCGCTCAGCGCGATCATGCTGGCGCTCTCGCTCATCCTTGCCTCTGCAATCGTCCGCTCGAAGTTCGGAAAGGTCCTGGTGGGCGTTCGCGATGCCGAAAGCCGCACGCGCTTCCTCGGCTACCGTGTCGAGCATTTCAAACTCTTCACCTTCGTCGTTTCCGCCATGATGGCCGGAATTGCAGGCGCGCTCTACGTGCCGCAGGTCGGCATCATCAATCCCGGCGAATTCGCGCCGGCAAACTCGATCGAGGTCGTCATCTGGACCGCCGTCGGTGGGCGCGGCACGCTCATCGGCCCGATCCTCGGGGCGATTCTCGTCAACGGCGGCAAGACCGTCTTTACGGGTCTTTTCCCCGATTACTGGCTCTTTGCCCTTGGCGGTCTCTTCGTTGCCGTCACGCTGTTTCTGCCGAAGGGCATCGTCGGAACCTTGTCTTCCGCCAAAAGACGCAAGACCGTGCGCGATGTGCCGCCCGACCAACGTGAAGACGGCGTCACCGCCAAGATCCAGCCCGCGGAGTAGTGCGCCATGATCCCTGATACCAAACCCAACAGCGTGCTCTACCTCAACAACGTCTCGGTGTCCTTCGATGGTTTCAAGGCCCTCAACTCTTTGTCGATGGTCATCGAACCGGGAGAGTTGCGCGCCATCATCGGTCCGAACGGGGCCGGCAAGACGACGATGATGGACATCATCACCGGCAAGACACGGCCTGACGAGGGCGAAGTTTTCTTCAATGGCGCCGTTGACCTGACCCGCATGGACGAGGCCGAGATCGCCCAACTCGGCATTGGACGGAAGTTTCAAAAGCCGACCGTGTTCGAAAGCCATACGGTCTGGGACAATCTCGAATTGGCGCTGAATCGGCGCCGCGGCGTGTTCTCGACGCTCTTTTATAGATTGTCCGGCGAGGACCGCGACCGCATCGAGGAAATCCTGGAGACTGTGCGACTGACCCATCGGGCCGAGGAGCTCGCCGCCAATCTTTCCCACGGCCAGAAACAGTGGCTTGAGATCGGAATGCTGCTGGCGCAGGAGCCAAAGCTTCTTCTCGTCGATGAGCCCGTAGCCGGTATGACGGATGCCGAAACGACGGAGACGGCGATCCTGCTCAAGGACATTGCCAAGAGCCGCTCTGTCGTCGTCGTTGAGCACGACATGGGCTTCATCCGAGATCTCGGCGTGAAAGTGACATGCCTGGCAGAAGGCTCGGTTCTTGCCGAGGGCTCCATCGATTTTGTTTCAAACGATGCCAAAGTCATCGAGAATTACCTGGGGCGGTGAAGATGAGGGACGCTTTGGTTACGACGCTTCTCATTGTTGGAAAGGCCTCACATGCTTACCGTTGAAAACGCCAATCTCCATTATGGCGCGGCGCAGGCGCTGAGGGGAATTTCGATTGCGGCTGAGGCGGGCAAGATCACCTGCGTTCTTGGCCGCAATGGTGTCGGCAAGAGTTCGCTCTTGCGCGCTGTCACGGGCCAGCATCCTTTGTCGGCCGGGCGTGTCAGCTTTAATGGCAAGGCGCTCGATGGCATGGCGCCTTACCAAAGGGCCAAGCTTGGCATTGGCTATGTGCCGCAGGGCAGGGAGATTTTCCCGCTTCTGACGGTGAAGGAAAATCTGGAAACGGGCTATGCGCCGCTTGCGCGCCGTGAACGCCGGATTCCTGAGGATATCTTCAGTCTGTTTCCGGTTCTGCACAGCATGTTGGCGCGGCGTGGGGGTGACCTGTCCGGCGGCCAGCAGCAACAGCTCGCAATCGGCCGAGCGATGGTCACGCGCCCAAAAATCCTCGTGCTTGACGAGCCGACCGAAGGCATCCAGCCCTCGATTATCAAGGATATCGGCCGGGCAATCCGCTATTTGAGGGACTCGACCGGGATGGCGATCTTGCTGGTGGAGCAATATCTCGATTTCTGCCGGGAACTTGCCGATCATGTCTATATCATGGATCGGGGCGAAATCGTTCATGAGGGCGCGGCGGAAACGCTCGATACGCCTGCGGCACGCCGCCATTTGACGGTATAGTGGAACTGATGACAAAGCAGGCAGATGGCGGTTATCTGTGCAGGAGAGAACCGCCTGTCGTCGTTTGTTGCAATCGGCTCCGACGATCGAATGACGGCACAGGAATTGCTTGAGCCATGGCGGTAGGGATAGATGTAATGAACGGGGCGCCGCCAATGCCACGACTCGAGATGAATCTTATTCAGATGCAACCACCGATCGCATCGACGCGCCCGCAGCGCGCCGAGGGGCGAGGCCATCTTGCCGTCAAGGCACGTGATGGCCAAAGCCGTATCGATGAACTCTATCAGGAGGGGGCTGCCAAAATCCGGCTGCCTGCAACTTTCGATGGTTCTATGGAGGCCGTGATCATCAATACGGCCGGTGGACTGACGGGCGGCGATCAGATGACATGGAGCGTGGAGGCAGGCCCCGGCACGCGTGTCGACGTTACCACCCAGGCTTGCGAGAAGATCTACAAGGCATCGGCCGGTACGGCGGAAATTTCGACCCTGCTCAAGGTCGGCGCGGGGGCCCGGCTGGACTGGCTGCCGCAAGAAACCATCCTTTTCGAACGCGCCTCGCTGGCACGCCGGCTTGAGGTCGATCTGGACGAGACCGCGGAATTTCTGGCTGTTGAGGCTGTTCTGCTGGGCCGCAAGGCCATGGGCGAGCGTATGAACAATGGCCTGTTTCGCGACCGCTGGCGCGTGCGTCGAAACGGTCGGCTCATCCATGCGGAAGAACTGAAGCTCAACGGGGAGATTGGGATCTTGTCCGATCTTGCGCCGGTGCTGGGCGGAAAAGTCGCTTTTGCTACGGTTCTTTATGCTGGTCATTTGGCTGAAGCTTATCTTGAAAGAATTCGTCCTTTAATTGAAGGTCATGCTGCGGGGGCGAGTGCCTGGAATGACAAGTTTGTGCTTCGCCTAACGGCGGAAGACGGGTTTGCCTTAAGAAAAATTTTGATCCCGCTCATTTCGCTCTTGCGTAACGGCGCGCCTGTGCCGAAAGTCTGGAGCCTGTAGTAAAGGTGTTCGATCACCTGCCACATTGCGCTGATAAGAATTTGACGAAGGCGTGCACCACTCGGCGCGTATCTATGTTCGATATAAAATGGATAGACGATGAATCTGACTCCGAGAGAAAAAGACAAGCTGTTGATCTCCATGGCCGCCATGGTGGCGCGCCGCCGGCTTGAGCGCGGCGTCAAGCTGAACCACCCGGAGGCGATTGCGCTCATCACCGATTTCGTCGTTGAAGGTGCGCGCGATGGTCGCCCGGTCGCGGAGCTGATGGAGGCTGGCGCGCATGTCATTACCCGCGATCAGGTTATGGAGGGTATTGCCGAGATGATCCACGACGTACAGGTCGAAGCAACCTTTCCCGACGGCACGAAGCTTGTGACTGTCCACGAACCGATCCGCTGAAGAGGCCAGGCCAATGATCCCAGGTGAAGTCATTCCACTTGCAGGTGAGATCGAGTTGAATGTCGGGCGCCCGACCTTGACGATCGACGTGTCGAATACGGGCGACAGGCCGGTGCAGGTCGGCAGCCACTATCATTTCTACGAAACGAATGCCGGGCTTTCCTTCGACCGCGAGCAGACCCGCGGCATGCGGCTCGACATTCCAGCTGGCACGGCCGTTCGTTTTGAGCCAGGCCAGACACGCTCGGTGACGTTGATTCCGCTTTCGGGGGGGCGAGCCGTCTATGGGTTCCGGCAACAGGTTATGGGGAGGCTTTAATGACTGTTTCTCACTACAAGGGGGGCTGCCAGTGCGGCGCCGTCACGTTCGAAGCCGATGTCGATCTGGACAAGACCGTCGCCTGCAATTGCTCGCGCTGCCGCCGTCTGGGCTCCGTGCTTGCCTTTGCGCCGGAAAGCGATTTTCACCTCATTTCGGGTGAGGAGAACCTCAGCGAATATCTTTTCAACAAGAAGGCGATCCATCACCTATTCTGCAAAACCTGCGGGATCGAGAGCTTTGCCCGCGCCGAGCGGCCGGATGGCGTCCGCATGATCGCGGTGAATGCCAATTGCCTCGATGGCGTCGATGCCCGTGCGCTTTCTCCAAAGCATTACGATGGGGCTTCGGTGTGAGAGCAGCAAGCATCGTTATGGTTGCGGCCATGCTGCTGTTTTCGGGCACGATGGCGACACCAGCATCAGCCCAGCAGCCAAAGGCCATCGATTGCACCAATGCCGTCAACCAGATGGAAATGGGTTATTGCGCCGAAAAAGACTTCCAGGCTGCCGATTCCAAGCTGAATGAATATTGGAAGCCGGCACGCCAGGCCGCCATTGCCCGCGATCAAGAATTGCAGGGGGACGACAAGGGGGCGGAGAAAGCCCTTCTGGCAGCGCAGCGGGCCTGGATCGCTTATCGCGACGCAACCTGTGTGGCCGAAGGTTTTGCCATGCGCGACGGAAGCGCCGAGGATATGACGGTATCGATGTGCAAGACGAGGCTCACGCAGCAGAGAACCAAAGACCTCAAAGCTTACGCCGACAGTCTGAAACAAAAATAGCGGTCAGATCCGCTGGCAGTCAGCCGCGCCGGAACCAATTTCGGGAGTAAATCGTCATGTCCTATAAGATATCCCGTGCCGCCTATGCCGGCATGTTTGGCCCTACCACCGGCGACAAGGTGAGGCTGGCCGATACGGAACTCTTCATCGAGGTGGAGAAGGATTTCACCACCTATGGCGAGGAAGTGAAGTTTGGCGGCGGCAAGGTGATCCGCGACGGCATGGGCCAGTCCCAGGCGACGCGGGCCGAAGGCGCTGTCGATACCGTCATCACCAATGCTTTGATCGTCGACCACACCGGCATTTACAAAGCCGATGTCGGCCTGAAGAACGGCCGCATCCACGCCATTGGTAAGGCAGGCAATCCCGATACGCAGCCTGGTGTCACCATCATCGTTGGACCCTCGACCGAGGCAATCGCCGGCGAAGGCAGGATCCTGACGGCCGGTGGCATGGATGCGCATATCCACTACATCTGCCCGCAGCAGATCGAAGAAGCGCTGATGTCTGGCATCACCTGCATGCTGGGCGGGGGCACGGGGCCTGCCCATGGCACGCTCGCCACCACCTGCACCGGGGCATGGCACATCGAGCGGATGATCGAAAGCTTCGACGCTTTCCCGATGAACCTGGCGCTCGCCGGCAAGGGCAATGCCTCGCTGCCAGCCCCGCTTGAAGAAATGATCCTCGCCGGAGCCTCCAGCCTGAAGCTGCACGAGGATTGGGGCACGACGCCGGCCGCCATCGACAATTGCCTGTCGGTCGCCGATGCCTTTGACGTTCAAGTGATGATCCATACCGATACGCTGAACGAAAGCGGTTTTGTGGAAGACACCGTGGCAGCGCTGAAGGGCCGCACCATCCACGCCTTCCATACCGAAGGGGCAGGCGGGGGGCACGCGCCCGACATCATCAAGGTGTGCGGCCAGCCAAACGTCATTCCCTCCTCCACCAATCCAACGCGGCCCTATACGGTCAACACCATTGCCGAACATCTCGACATGCTGATGGTGTGCCACCACCTGTCGCCGTCGATCCCGGAGGATATTGCCTTTGCAGAAAGCCGTATCCGCAAGGAAACCATTGCGGCGGAAGATATCCTGCACGATATCGGTGCTTTTTCGATCATCTCATCCGACAGCCAGGCCATGGGCCGTGTTGGCGAAGTAGCGATCCGCACCTGGCAGACAGCCGACAAGATGAAACGTCAGCGCGGCCGCCTGAAGGATGAGACTGGCGACAACGACAATTTCCGCGTTCGCCGCTACATTGCCAAGTACACGATCAATCCCGCGATCGCCCATGGCGTTTCGCATGAAATCGGCTCTGTCGAGGTCGGAAAGCGCGCCGACCTGGTGCTCTGGAATCCGGCCTTCTTTGGCGTAAAGCCTGAGATGATCCTCTTGGGCGGCTCGATCGCGGCCGCTCCGATGGGCGATCCGAACGCCTCGATCCCAACGCCGCAGCCAATGCATTATCGTCCAATGTTTGCCGCTTACGGCAAGCTGC
This sequence comes from Oryzifoliimicrobium ureilyticum, assembly GCF_037199735.1. Taxonomy (NCBI): domain Bacteria; kingdom Pseudomonadati; phylum Pseudomonadota; class Alphaproteobacteria; order Hyphomicrobiales; family Rhizobiaceae; genus Oryzifoliimicrobium; species Oryzifoliimicrobium ureilyticum. The sequence continues at coordinate 213,857 of NZ_JBBBVQ010000004.1, forward strand.
GCACCAACTCCTCAGTGACCTTCGTCAGCCAAGCGTCGCTTGATGGCGGGCTTGCACAACGCCTCGGCGTCGCCAAGAAGCTTGTCGCCGTCAAGAATACCCGCGGCGGCATTTCCAAGGCGTCGATGGTGCATAACAGCCTGACCCCACAGATCGAGGTCGACCCGGAAACCTACGAGGTACGGGCAGATGGCGAGTTGCTGACCTGCGAGCCGGCAACAGTCCTGCCGATGGCGCAGCGCTATTTCCTGTTTTGATAGGAATTGGCCAGTCAGAGGCGTTTAATTGCTCTCCTGATGACGCAACACTGCTCCCGGTGGTGTTGCTTCTGGAGACCTTAACTTTGATTTTACGTATCTATTTCAAGTTTCACATTGACCATAATGTCTTTTAAGCCCCATTTACCGGACAGATTTTCATGTCGCTGCAAGTATTTCAAAGCTATTGCTACGAGGCCGATGCTCTCGTTTATTGGCCTGCAACCGAGCCTAAGGGCGGGATCGTTTGTCTTCACGGCTCCGAGGGCGGCAGTATCATGGTTCATCATATTCAGGCCGCACTTTTTGCAGCAAATGGCTTTGCTGCCATGGCGAAGAGCTACACCGAGAACGACCCTGAATATTATACTCGGCCTGATATCATCGACGTTCCACTGGATGTAGTGGAGCAAGCGCTTCTGGAAATGAAAAAGCTTATGGCGGAATATGGATGTGGTGCGGGGCTTTTCGGTCACTCCCGAGGCGCTGAACTTTCCCTCCTACTCGCGCAGCTTCTTGCTGAGGACCAATCTCCGGCCCTTCCAGACGCAATCGCCGTGCATGCCGTCCAAGACGTTATCCATGGTGCCTATATCGTCGACAATCATAGGTATGGCAAAGAATACAATATTGAGACCGCTCATCCTGCTTGGCTTTGGCGCGGCTCTTCTAAGCGGACGAGACCGGGGCTGGCGCTTAAGCCCGAACTCTTTCCGAACCCAATCTTCATCGCGCACGGTGTCGAAGACGAACTCTGGGATGTCGAATTTGCAAGATGCCTCGTATCAAGGCTTGAAACGGCAGGCCATGCTGTGGAGGCTCATTTCTTTGAGGATGAAGGTCATACCTTCGGACCAGGGCGAAACCGCGAGCTTGAACTGGTGCTGGATTTCTTCTCGCGACACCTAATGAAGGCGATGTCGCCTTGATGACCTCAAACGCCGCGACATTTCCGTTTGTGGAGCCCGTCGGCACGAACCGGGATAAGTTTCGGTGCTGAAGATTTTTCTGCGCACCGTCCTGGCCCTCGTCCTTGCTTTTTTTGTGGCGGTTGCGGCGGGAACGCTCATTCCGCGACCGTTCTTTGCCGAGCGGCCTCAGGCAGCGCGGGGGCAGGAGCGTCATATCCTGTTGCTGTCGAACCCGATCCATACCGATATCGCCATTCCGCTCAATGCCGATACGCGGGCGATATTTCGGTTTCTCGATGGATTTGGCGTGCCGGTTTTAGATCCGCAGGCGCAATGGTTGATTGTCGGGTGGGGCGGTCGTGCCTTTTACTTGGAAACGCCAACCTGGGCCGATTTGAAAGCCGGGCCGCTCTTTCGCGCGCTGACCATCGATCGATCCGTGCTGCATGTGGATGTGGCGGGCGCAATCGATGAGAGCCATCCGGCCGTCTCTGTGTTGACGATCGATGAGGCCGGTTTTGCGCGGCTTTCTGCTTATGTGACAAGAAGTTTTACCCAGCAGACCGGCAGTGTCTCCGTCATTGAGGGCCGAAGCTACGGGCAGACCGACCGGTTTTTCGAGGCTGCCGGATCGTTCAATGCGCTGTTCGGATGCAACACCTGGACGGCCCATGCGCTGCGCGAGACTGGATTGCGCACTGGCCTCTGGAATCCTTTGCCGCAGACGCTTAGGCTATCTCTTCATATGTTCAATTAATCGGAGTTCCTAATGCAGCACGTCCATTCCTATCGTCCCGCCGGCAGTGTTGCGGAAGAGCCGATCGATACGGTGACCTTGCCGCATGATCTGCGCCACCTGCGGCGCAAGCTTTTGCACCTGGAAGGCGGGGGTATGGTGATGCTCGACCTGAAGGAGCCGGTGCTTCTGGCGCATGGCGACCGGCTGGTGCTGGATAATGGCGACACGATCGAAATTCGCGCGGCAGCCGAGAAACTCTTCGAGATCCGCCCGCGCAACAACCTGCATCTGATCGAACTTGCCTGGCATCTCGGCAACCGCCATCTGGCGGCGCAGATCGAGGAGGGACGCATCCTGATCCTGCGCGATCATGTGATCCGTTCCATGCTGCAAGGTCTTGGCGCCGAAGTGCTCGACGTCGAAGAACCGTTCCAGCCGGCAAGGGGCGCTTATCATTCGCATGGCGGTCATGCTCATCATCACGGGCACGACCATGACCACCATCATGACGGACATGGGCATGACCACGGCCATAGCCACTAAAAGCGATCAGGATGACATGACCGGTGCTGTCGATGAAACGCAGGCGCTGCTGAGGCTGATGGCTTGGCTGTCGCCCGCTTTTCCGATCGGATCATTCGCCTATTCCGGCGGGTTGGAGCGGGCTGTGCATGACAGGCTGGTACAGGATGCGGACAGCCTGCGCGTCTGGATCGAAACGCTTTTGCGGCATGGTAGCGTCTGGAACGATGCTGTGCTGCTTGCAGAAAGCCACCGTTCCGCTGGTGATGAAGTGCGGCTCGGCGAAGCAGCGGCGCTTGCCGAGGCTTTGGCTGGCGGGCGTGAGCGCCATCAGGAAACCATGCTGCTGGGCGCTGGCTTTCTCACATCCGCGCGTGCCTGGCCATCGCCGGTCTTCGACCGGCTGCCGCAAAAATGCGCCTATCCCGTCGCGGTCGGCGCGGTTGCCGGGGCGCACGGCGTGCCTTTGACGGCGGCGCTTGCCGCCTATTTGCATGCTTATGTCTCGCAGGCGGTCTCGGCGGGCATCCGGCTTAGTACTTCCGGGCAAAAGGATGGACTTTTTATTGTCGCGGGTCTTGAGCCTGTAATTGGAGAACTGGCCGAGCGGGCAGCAAACTCGACCCTCGACGATCTTGGCTCGTCCGCCATTGAAGCGGATATTGCGACGCTGCGGCATGAGGTTCAGCCGGTTCGGCTGTTTCGCTCTTGAGGTTGTTGTTTACGAGGGAAAGACCCCTCCGCACGAGGGGGAGGGGCTTAATCCGGCGCACCGTCTTTTTATGCTCGACTGCCTGGAGCATGCAGGCATGTTGACATCCGCAGACGGCCTTTTTTGTTTGACAAGAAGGACTTCCCGCACCGGCGTTCTTCTACAACTGGAACGTCCTCCAAAGCTGCTCGAAGAAGTGTGAGCGGCGCGAAAAGTTCAGCTCTTTTCCCTTGTGAAGACCGGTTCCGCAGGCGTATCCTGTTGTTGAAACAATGAATTGATGCCCGGAGCCTCCACTATGAAATCAGCAAACGGTCCCCTTCGTATCGGCATCGGTGGCCCGGTCGGTTCCGGCAAGACGGCGTTGACGGAAAAGCTCTGCAAAGCAATGCGCGAGGAATATTCCGTCGCAGTCGTGACCAACGATATCTACACGACGGAAGACGCCGAGGCGCTGACGCGCATGCAGGCGCTGACCTCGGACCGGATCGTCGGCGTGGAAACCGGCGGCTGCCCGCACACGGCCATTCGCGAGGACGCGACGATCAACCTTCAGGCCATTGCCGGCCTGACCGAGCGCATTCCCGACCTTGATGTCGTCTTCATCGAGTCCGGTGGCGACAATCTGGCGGCGACTTTTTCGCCCGATCTTGCAGATCTCACGATCTACGTGATCTCCGTCTGCCAGGGCGAGGAGATCCCACGCAAAGGCGGCCCCGGCATCACCAAATCCGATCTTCTTGTCATCAACAAAAAGGACCTTGCGCCCTTCGTCGACGTCGATCTTGAGGTGATGGAGCGCGATGCGAACCGCATGCGCACAGCCCGTCCCTTTGTCTTTTCGGATATGAAGCGCGGCGAGGGCGTCGGCTCTATCGTGTCCTTTATCAAGGAGCATGGCGGGCTCTGACCCGCTGCACCAGCACTCCGGTTTAAATCAGTATAACCCTGTCCCAATAGCCCTGGTTATCCCATGCTCCGTTTTGCCTTCCTCTTGCTGGTCTCATCCGTTGTTCCCGCCGCCGCTGCGCCGGCTTTCAAACATTACCAGAACGAACGTTTCGGTTTTTCCGTCGATATTCCCGCTGATTACAAGATCGTGGTCGACCCTGCTAACGGCGACGGACTCGCTCTTGCCAGCCCGGATGGCTCTGCCAATCTTACCGTTTCTGCTGGTCACATATTCGTCACTGATGAGGCTCAAACTTTCCCCCAGGAGGTGGCTTCCTCTCATGAATTTTGGACTAAAAAGGGATGGAAGATTACCTATAAGAAGCTCGGTGCTTCCTGGGCGAATTATTCTGGGCGAAAGGGAGATCGTATTCTTTACGCCAGGGTTATTGCTTATTGCGGTGATCTCGAAGGAACTTTCGAGCTCGATTATCCGGCTGCACAGCAGAAGCGTTATGAGCCGATCATTGCACGGCTGAACCGCACGCTGAAGGCGCCGAAACAGTGCCCATAGGCTCCCTCTTTTGCCTGAGCTGACGATGCATAGCGGGACTTGCCTAGCCGTATATAGACGCCGCAGCCGATGAGGTGGCAACAGTGTGGTTTGATGCAGGAGGCTAACTTTGACAGGAATGACACGCCGTTTCGGGCCCTATGAGGTTACCATTCTTGTGGATGGCGTTTTTGAAGCCAAGACCGAACTCCTCATGCATCGTAAGAGCGCGGCTGCTCTCAAACCTGTTCTCGACGCCTTGGGAAGCGACAGCGTCGTGTTCGACGTCAATTGTTTTCTTCTGACAGGGCCGGACGGCCTCATGCTTGTCGATAGCGGATGTGGGACGGCGTGGGGGCCGAATTTCGGTAAGGCGCGGGGCCTTCTGGCGGAGATGGAGATAGATCCGGCCAAGGTGAAACAGGTTTTACTGACCCATATCCATACCGATCATGCCCTTGGTTTGTTCGAGCGCGAGGACGCGTTCTTTCCCGCAGCGGAAATCCTCGTTCCCGAAAGGGACTTTGCGTTCTTCACCGATGAGGCCGAGCGTGAGCGCCTTCCGGAGGCGCGCCGCGGCGGTTTTGCTCTCGCGCGCCGCTTGACGCAAACCTATGCCGGACGATTTCGATTGATTGGCGAAGGGAGTGTTGCCGAAGGGATCGAGGCGATTTCCTTGCCGGGGCACACACCGGGTCAAATGGGCTTTCGCATTGGCACGGGAGGCGAGCGGCTGATGATCTGGGCAGATGCCTTGCATCTCGCCGATCTTCAGCCGGCCGATCCCGATATTTGCCTTGTCTTCGATCTCGATACCGACACGGCTGCGCAGACGCGCCGTAGTCTGCTCGCTTCACTGGCGCAAAACGGCGATATTGCCGCTGGTGCGCATGTGTCTGGTTTTAACCGTGTCGAGCTGGCCGGCGAGAACTTTCGGCTGGCCCGGGTCTGAGCGGCGACCACAATCTACGATGCATCTGACGGGGCAAGACGGATTAGGGCGTGATGCCTTCCCTACGCCGCCTTACTCGGCGGCATAGGGCGGTGGCAGATGGCCGCCCGACCGGGAATGGCGCTCGCCTTCCAGATTGTCGATGCGCTGGCTAAGGCCGTCCACGGCCTCCGTCAGTTCTTCGCGGCTCCTCGGCAGCAACTCTTCGTCTTTCTTGCCGATCAGACGGCCGAAAAGGAAGCCCAGCAGGCGCGAAAGGTCGTCCATGATGAGGAAGAAGGACGGCACGACGACGAGCGAGAGCACCGTCGAGACGATGATGCCGCCGATCACGGCGATTGCCATCGGCGCGCGGAAAGAGCCGCCTTCGCCGACACCAAGTGCCGAGGGAAGCATGCCGGCCGACATGGCAATCGACGTCATGATGATGGGGCGCGCACGTTTGCGGCCCGCCTCGATCATAGCCGCGACGCGCGCCATACCGTGGCGACGCATCTCGATCGCAAAATCCACCAGCAGAATGGCGTTTTTCGTCACGATGCCCATGAGCATCAGGATGCCGATCAGGACCGGCATGGAAAGCGGATTGTTGGTGACGAGGAGGCCGACCGCCACGCCACCGATGGCCAGCGGTAGCGAGAACAGGATCGTAAAGGGCTGGATGACGTTCTTGAAGAGCAGGATCAGCACGGTCAGAACCAGCATCAGGCCCAGCAGCATCGCATTGACGAAGCTCTGCTGCATTTCCTTTTGGACCTTGGTATCGCCGCTTTCTGCGAGGCGAACCGTGGATGGGATATGGGCGCTCTGCACGATCTCGCGGAAGCGCGCCGAAGCAGTGTCGAGCGCAACCCCCTGCGGCAGATCCGCACCGATCGCAACGACACGGTAGCGGTTGTTGCGCTTGATGGAACTCAGCCCTTCGGCATAATCGATATCGGCGACGGCCGACAAAGGCACGATGGCGCCGCTTGCCGTCTGGATCTTCAGGGCGCGGATCGCACCGAGATCTCGGCGCATCCCAAATGCCGCCTGTACGCGGATCGGGATCTGGCGGTCGTCAAGGCTGATCTTCGCCAGCGCTGCATCGACATCACCAATCGTTGCCACGCGAATGGTTTCGGAAATTTGTTGCGGCGTAATGCCGAGACGCGCGGCCTGGTCCTTGCGCGGACGGACCTGCAGTTCAGGCCGCGGCAGTGCGCCATCGGCGCTGACATTGGCCAGCACGGGATCGGCACGGAGCTTTGCCTCGAGGATGCCGACGGCTTGGTTCAGATCCTTTTCGCTGCGCGACAGGAAGTTGAAGGAAAGATCACGCTCACCACGATCGTTGAGCTTCAAAATACGCACGTCAGGCAGCGAGTGCAGACGAGCAAAGACTTCCTTTTCGATCTGCCATTGCGGCTTTTCACGGCCGGATGGCGGGACTTTCGGCAAGTATGGGCCAATCAGCGGAGTGGAGCCCAGAACGTCGTTGACGAGGCGCTTTAGGAGCGAATGATCGAGCTTTTGAAGATTGATCGTGACGGTGGCCCGCCGCAATTCAAGCTCGCCCTTCGGTGAAGCGCCACCGAGCACGAAGACATTTGCCACACCGTCGATGTCCTTGACCTTTTGATAGACGATGTCAGTCATCTGTTCGGTATCGGCCAGCCTTGCATTGGGCGGAAGCTCGGTGGAAAGCACGATGCGCGAGGCGTCCTCCGGCGGAAGGAAACTGCCGGGAACACGCGACAAGAGGGCGAGGGACCCAACGAGGAAAGCGATAGCTGCAAGAAGCGTTAAATAGCGTGCCCACCAGCGTCCGGTCGTGACGCGAACGAGGCCTGTATAGCCGCGCATGAAAATGCCGTCGTGATCGGCATGATCGTCCATCGCATCTTCGGCGCGCATGAGGTAGGCGGCCATCATCGGCGTGATGAGACGCGCAACCATCAGCGAGAAGAAGACGGAAAAGGCGACCGTCAGACCGAACTGGATAAAATATTGGCCGGGAATGCCCGGCATGAAGGAGACGGGAACGAAGACGGCGATGATCGTAAAGGTCGTTGCAATAACAGCAAGGCCGATTTCGTCCGCGGCCTCGATCGCGGCGCGATAGGGTGTTTTGCCCATCTTGATGTGGCGGGCGATGTTCTCGATTTCGACGATGGCATCGTCCACCAGGATACCGGTGGCGAGCGTCAAGGCGAGGAAGCTGACGAGATTGAGCGAAAAGCCCATCAAATCCATGATCCAGAAGGTCGGGATCGCGGACAAGGGCAGGGCAACAGCTGAAATGACCGTGGCGCGCCAGTTGCGCAGGAACAGGAAGACGACGATGACCGACAGGATCGCGCCTTCTATCAGCGTGTCCATGGCGGCCGTATAATTGCCAAAGGTGAAATAGACGGAGTCGTCGATCATTTCGATCGAGACCTTCGGATTTTCCGCCCGCACCTTATCGAGGCTCTGGCGAACGGTTTCGGCGACCGAGACTTCGCTTGCGCCTTTGGCGCGAAACACGGCGAAACTGACGACAGGCTTGCCGTTGAACTTCGAAAAGGACTTCGGCTCCTCATAGGTATCGCGGATCTGGCCGAGATCCGAGAGCTTGACGAAGCGGCCGTTCGTCAGCGCAATTGTGGTGTTCGACAGTTCCGTCACGTTGCGCGCATCGCCTAAAACGCGAATGGCCTGCTCGTTGCCGGCCACCTGGCCACGCCCTGATCCGAGGTCGATATTCGTGCTGCGCAGCTGCTGGTTCACGCTGGCAGCGGTGATGCCATAGGCGTTCAGCTTGTTCGGATCGAGCTCGATGCGCACTTCGCGATTTGCGCCGCCATAGCGATCGACGCGGCCAATGCCGATATTGCCCTGCAGTGCGCGCTTGACGGTATCGTCAACGAACCATGAGAGCTCTTCCAGCGTCATGTCAGGTGAGGAGACCGCAAAACTCTGGATCGCCTGACCCTCGACATCGACCTTGGCAACGATCGGCGCCTCGATATCGGAGGGCAGGTCGGAGCGAATACGGTCGATTGCGTCTTTCGTATCCTGCACAGCCTGCTGCGTCGGCACTTCCATGCGGAACATGACAGCCGTCAGAGATTGGCCGTCGGTCACGGTCGATTGAATTTCATCGATACCCGTGATCGACGCGACGGCGTCTTCGATCTTCTTCGTGACCTGCGTTTCAAGCTCGGCCGGCGAAGCGCCGCTCTGCGTGACGACGATCTGCACCAGAGGCACGTCGATATTCGGAAAACGCGTCACCGGCAGCCGGTGGAACGACTGGAGGCCGACCACCACCAGAAGCGCAAAAAGTAAAAGCGGCGCGACCGGATTTCGGATCGACCAGGCGGAAAAATTCATCTCGGCCGTTCCTTAGTTCGATGCTGCGGTTTGATCACGGACCGGATTGATGCGGTCGCCGTCACGGACATAAGCGCCGGCCTTCGCAACCACCTGGTCGCCAGGCTTCAAGCCGTCGCGGATTTCGACAAAACCGTTGTCTTGAATACCCGTCACGACATCGACGAAGCGGACCTTGTCGTTTTCGACCTTGCGCGCCGAGGAACGACCCTCTTCGACAAGCACGGCCGAGACCGGCAAGGCAGCGTTTTCCGTGCGGCCGGTGATAATCTGAGCGCTGCCATACATCCCGCTGCGCGCCTTGCTGCTGTCGTCGATCAGAATGTAAACCAGACCGAGGCGCGTGGTTGGATCAACGGTGGGAGAAACCAGGCGCACGGTCCCAGAGAGCGGCTCGCGGCCTCCCGCCAGCGTAAGGGTTGCTTTTTGGCCCGCTTGGATTTTGCCGATCTCGTCTTCGGGAGCTTCGGCCACCAGTTCGACCTTTCCTTCGCGGATCATCGTGAACAGTGGCTGGCTGTTGCCGAGGGCGATCGCGCCAACGCGGGCATTTTTGCCCGAGACGATGCCCGCAAATGGCGCCTTGACGTCGGTGCGTGCCAGTTTCAAGTCGAGATCGGCAATCTGGCTCTCTACGACTTTGATGTCCGCTTCGGCAACCAGAATGGCTTGCTGCGCGGAGACGACCCTTGCGTTGGCCGAGGCGGCCGCTGCATCGGCCTGCTCGACGCTTGCGGTCGACACCGTGCCTTTTTTTACCAGTTCTCGCGTTCGGGCCTGCTGCTGCTGTGCCTGTTCGGCATTGGCCTGTGCTTCCACCATCTGGGCATGGAGCTGTGCAAGCGAGGCTTCGCTCTTGGCCTTCGTCGCCTGCATCTGGCTTTTCTGGAGAATCAGGGAATCTCCATTCAGCTGGGCCAGAACGGTGTCTTTTTCGACCTTGTCGCCGATATCGACATTCAGCGCCTTGATGGCCAGTCCGTCCAGCATGGGCGCAACATAGACTTCCTCGACCGGCTTGACGGTGCCGCTCGCAATCACGCGATCGATCAGTGCGCGCTTGGTAACCTCCGTCACGACAATTGCGGGGGCATTTTTTGCCGGTGCAGAAACGGTTTCCTGGGCGAATCCGGATGTTGGCACCAGGCTCAGCATTGCGAACAGCAGGCATGCGCTCGGCAGAATGAAAGCAGTCTTCGTCGTTATTCTTGCCATCGCTGGTCAGCCCCATGTTCAATTCGTGAGACGGCATAACCTGATTGAGCGAACAGAAGCGCCATCTTTCGGCACTCGTTTTCGTCATTTTCGGGCTGCGCGCTCGCAATCTCTTGCGCCCTGCCTACTGATGAGGCCTGTCACAAATGGGATCGGCCACCCTGTCGCGCAAGTTCAAAGCAAAATAATGTCCCTGATGCGATCATACCGGTCTCTGTGATCGGGATCAATGACCGCTCTCATGATGAAAGAAGCTTCGAACTTGCTGTGGCCGGGGTTTTGCTACAACTTCATCGTGAATTACAAGAAATTCCTCTTCTGTTTCTGTATAGATGTCGCTAACGGGAGTGGGAGAGGGCAACAAATATGAGACATACCGCTGCGAAGCTTATTCTGGCCGGGGCTGTTCTGGTTTTCTCACAACTATCTTGCGCTGCGGAAGACATTCCGGCTTTCTGGCGAAAGTCCATGACCAATGATCCGGCAACCAACTACTACCTGGCGAAATCGTTGAAGCCTCTTGCCTCGAATGATGCGCAGACGCTACGGATCGTGAAGATGTCTCTGATCATCAGGTCGTTGTGTAAAGGCGCGTCGATTGTTCCTGAGGTGGGCAACGCCTTTCTCAGGCAGGCCGGCTACCAGGCCATTCAGGGTGAGGCCTTCAAGGAAGCGGCATTCCTTGCCGACAATAGCTTCGCTTATTTCGATTATCGACAACTGGCCCATCTATGCGCCGGCAGCGCCTACCTTTTCGGTCCCGAGGGCCACCTTGTCAAAGGCCTCATCAAGGGTGGTAGCGGTGAGCCGGCCATTCCTTACGGCCCAAACGACCCCTACCTGCAATTGCCGCCGACGACCAAGTAATTGCACGTTTATCGTGAAGGAAGGATGCGCAGGGGCTTTTCCTGCGCATCCCAGCCGCTTACTTGGCTGCAGAGTCGGTAATGTCATGCGTCCAGGCGCCGGAAGGCTCCTTGGAGATGATCTTCTGGTCGAGCAGCGCCTTCGCAGTGCGGTCGTAAAGTTTGGTGTCCAGAACGCCCGATCCATCGCCAATCAGCTTGGCGACTTCGCTCATCATGCGCTTTTGGTGATTTTCGTCCTGACCGCCGGCATCGACGACGATTTCAGCCGCATCGTCCGGATTATCGACCGCATATTTCCAGCCCTTCATGGAGGCGCGGACGAACTTGACCATTTTTTCCTTGAAGGCCGGATCTTTCAACTTATCCTGCATGGCATAAAGACCGTCTTCGAGCAGGTCATTGCCCATGGCGGTATAGTTGAAGACAGTCAGTTCTTCGGGCTTCAATCCGGCATCGATCGCCTGCCAGTATTCGTTGTAGGTCATGACGGAGATGCAGTCGGCCTGCTTTTGTAGGAGCGGCTGGACATCGAAGCTCTGCTTAAGGACCGTTACGCCATCAGGGCCGCCGTCGGTCTTCAGACCGAGCTTGTTCATCCAGGCAAAGAAGGGGTATTCGTTACCGAAGAACCAGACGCCGAGCGTGTGGCCCTTAAAATCGGCTTCCGTCTTGATCGGACCATCCTTGCGGCAGATCATTTCCATGCCGGATTTCTGGAAAGGCTGGGCGATGTTGACGAGCGGCACGCCTTTTTCTCGGGCGACCAACGCACCACCCATCCAGTCCACGATGACGTCCGCGCCGCCGCCGGCGATCACCTGCTCTGGTGCAATGTCCGGTCCGCCGGGCTTGATGGTTACGTCGAGACCTTCGTCCTTGTAGTAGCCCTTTTCCTTCGCCACGAAGTAGCCGGCGAACTGCGACTGGGCGACCCATTTCAGCTGCAGCGTCACTTTATCGGCGGCCATGGCCTGCGCGGCAGCAAGCGACATCGCGCCTGCCATTAATACCATTATTGTTTTTTTCATCGTCTTTTCCCTTACCCTCTGAGGTTGTTCGCCCGCCGCCGTTTCCGGCGAAAGGACCGCTTGCAAAGCGTCTTTTTGCTTAACGCTTTTCGTTTTTATCTAGCCCCGCGCATAGACGGATGCCAGAATGTCACCGCTCGCTCGATGAGAGCGACGATCCCATAAAAGACTGAGCCGGCCAACGCTGCAACGGCAATTTCCGACCAGACCATATCAAGGCTCATGCGGCCGATTTCCGTTGAGATGCGAAAGCCCATACCGACAATCGGTGTTCCGAAGAATTCGGCGACGATCGCACCGATCAGAGCCAATGTTGAGTTGATTTTCAGCGCATTGAACACAAAAGGCATGGCGGCCGGCAGGCGCAACTTAAACAAAGTCTGCCAGTAAGAGGCTGCATAGGTCCGCATCAGATCTCGTTCCATATGGCCTGATGCGGTCAGTCCTTCGACGGTGTTCACCAGCATGGGAAAAAACGTCATGATAATGACGACAGCTGCCTTGGACGGCCAATCAAAGCCGAACCACATCACCATGATCGGTGCGACGCCGATGATCGGCAGGGCGGAAACGAAATTCCCGACCGGCAGAAGGCCGCGTCGGAGAAACGACACCTTGTCCGCGATAATCGCTGTCGCAAAGCCGGCCGCGCAGCCGATCGCATAACCGATCAGCACGGCTTTAAAGATCGTCTGACGCACATCGTCGAACAGGATCGGCAAGGATGTGGCGATCCGTGCCCCGATCGCGCTTGGCGGCGGCAGGAGCACGAAAGGAATGCCTGCGCCACGCGTCACGGCTTCCCACAGGACCAAGACCCAAGCACCGAAAATCGCCGGGATGAGGAGGCGTAGCGCGAGAGCCGTCCGCCGGTCCTGCGGCTCAATATCCGACAACTCGCTGACGGCGCGCCATGCCAATAGCCACGCGGCGGCCACAAGGCAGAAATAGGGGGCGGCGGCCTGACCGAAATTCGTACCCAGCAGGCCGATCAGGAACCACGCCGCGCCATGAGCACCTGCAAAGAGCGCTGTCACGCGCACGATGCGAGAGAAGCGCGACATGGACAAGATCACCGCGCCGAGCAGAAGAACGAGGATGGCGGAAATCTCGGCAAAGGCCGGTTGCGCTGGCGCTTCCGCTAGCATGACAGAAACGCCCGATAGTGCGGGAAGACAGAGGACGGCCGCGAGCAGCGCCTGCCAGGATAATAGGACGGAGCGCTTCATGATGGTCTGCGTCCCATGGCGCGATCGACGAGATGGCCGGCAAGCCCGACAATGGCAACCAGGAGCGCAGCAAGGACCGAGCCGGCAACGAGCGCTGCCCAGATGTCGATGGTCTGGCTGTAATATGAGCCGGCCAGCAATTTTGAGCCGATGCCGGCAACCGCGCCTGTCGGCAATTCGCCGACGATCGCGCCGACGAGGCTTGCCGCAACCGCGACCTTCATCGAGGTGAAGAGAAATGGAACCGATGCGGGAAAGCGAAGCTTCCAGAAGGTTTGGGCGCGCGTCGCATGGTAGGTGCGCATGAGATCGAGATGCATGAGTTCGGGCGAGCGCAGGCCTTTTACCATTCCGACGACCACCGGGAAGAAGGAAAGATACGTTGATATCAGTGCCTTCGGGATCAACCCGGTGATATTGACGGCACCCAGGACGACGATCACCATCGGCGCGACTGCGAGGATTGGCACAGTCTGGGAGGCGATGATCCAGGGCATCAGGCTGCGGTCCAGCGTTCTGACGTGGACAATGCCGATGGCAATCAGGATACCGGCCAGCGTGCCGAAAGCAAAGCCCGCGAGCGTCGAGGACAGCGTTACCCAGGCATGATAGACGAGGCTGCGATTGCTGGAGAGCTTGCGCAAAAAGGTGTTCTCAAACACATTTTGTGCCACTTGATGGGGTGCAGGCAAAATTGGCTTTGGCTGCGCCAAGGTGGCTTCGATGAACTCAATCGTCGTCGACTGTCGCCCGGCGCGCTGATCTGCGTCACGCTGGAAGGGCGCATTCATGAAGACCGCGCCGACATACCAGATGACAACGATGCCAACGACAACAGTAAGCACGGGACCGATCTTTTGGGGCAAGGTCATGATGCGGCATCCTGTTTCAAGAACGCAGCCGCGCTCTGCTGAATTGAGACGAAAACATAATCGGGTCCCTCGAGGACTTGCTCGTTACTGAATCTCAGTACAGTGAAGCCCTGGCTCTTCAAGAAATCATCTCGCTTCGCATCGTGAGCGCGGCCTTCAACGGTGAGATGGCTGTACCCATCGACCTCAACAATAAGGCGTGCAGACAACCAAGCGAAGTCTGCGATATAAGGACCAACAGGTGTTTCACGGCGGAAGCGCGCACCAAAGGGACGAATATCGCGCAACATATTCCACATCGCTGCTTCGGCTTTGGTGAGGTCACGCCTGAGACGCCTTGCTTGATCTCGGACGACAGGGCTGATGTTTGTGTGGGGCATTAGACCCCTCCCCAACCCCTCCCCACAAGGGGGAGGGGCTTACGATGTCGCACCTTCTGCGCCGTCTTTGAAGCCAGTGCTCCAGGGGCCAATTGTTGAAAGAAACAATCGGACGGATTTCTAGCGATTTCAGAAGCCGAGCAAGCCCTTCTAGGGCTAAACAACATTACGTGACGGGGATTTGCTGGTTCTGATCTTTGTCTCAACCTGACCAGAGGCATAGGAGCGGTGCCACATGGTAAGCCCCTCCCACCTGTGGGGAGGGGTTGGGGAGGGGTACGTTTGGTCGCTAGGTCAGCCATCATAGCTATGCCCCGCTCGCAAGCCCTCGCGAACGCGGTGGGCGATTTCGAGAAATTCGGGTGTCTCACGAATGTCGAGAGGGCGCTCGCGCGGCAGTGTCGAGGTGATAATGTCGGTCACGCGGCCCGGGCGAGGAGACATGACAACGATCTTGGTCGACAGGTAGACAGCCTCGGGGATGGAGTGCGTTACGAAACAGATGGTCTTGCCGGTTGCCGACCAGAGTTTGAGCAGTTCGCCGTTCAGATGGTCGCGAACGATTTCGTCCAGCGCTCCGAATGGTTCGTCCATCAAAAGCAGGTCGGCATCGAAGGCAAGCGCACGGGCGATCGACGCTCGCTGCTGCATCCCGCCCGACAGTTGCCAGGGAAACTTCTGCTCGAAACCGGAAAGGTTGACGAGCGCCAGCGCATCGGCAATCCGCTTTTGCCGCTCTGCAGCCGGATAGCCCATGATCTCGAGCGGCAAGGCGACGTTCTTCTCGATGGTCCGCCAGGGATAAAGGGCGGCCGATTGAAAGACATAGCCATAGGCCCGGGCGCTGCGGGCCTCTTGCGGGCTCATGCCGTTAACAGTGATTTCACCAGAAGTCTTCGTCTCCAAATCGGCGATCACCCGCAGGAAAGTCGTCTTCCCGCATCCTGATGGGCCGATGAAGGAGACGAACTCGCCCCTTTCGATATCGAGATCGACGTTGGACAGGGCATGCACCGGTCCGTCATTGGTCTTGTAGGTCAGACAGAGATTACGGGCGGAAACGACGGCTGGTGCTGTTACTGTCATTTTTGAGGCTCATTGAAAAAGAAACGTCCGGCACGAGGCCGTCTTGCCATTCCGCATGGGATGGGATTTCCTCTTCCAAAAGAGGAGGAGCAGCCATGGATGCGACCGAAAATCCGACATGCCGAGTGATTAGGCCGGCAGGGCAATACAGCGGCAAGCAAGGGTTTGATTATTTGGAGGGAATTTCGTCCGAAACCGTCGGGGCGACAGGCGTTTGCATGCACCTTTTGACAATCCCGCCTGGCGAAGCGCACACTTGGTACGGGCCGCGGCTGGAGCATCATGTCATCGTCAGAGCCGGCGACATGTTCTATATTCCAGCCGGCATGCCGCACCTGCCCGCCAATCTTTCGACCGAACCCTGCTCGGCTGTGATAGCGAGAACTGATCCGCACGAGCAGGAGAGCGTCGTTCTTTTGCCCGAGTTGGAAGCGCTGGTCCCTGAACTTTCGGGCATCTAATCGCTGTCTCACATGGGACCCCAGGGCAGGCTCTTGCGAAAGCTTGCCAATTGCCCTGGCGCCTGAAAAATTCTCGTTGCCGAGAAAACGGGCGTTGCTGGTCATCATACGCCGCTTGCCGGAATGCCCGAGCGCTCGATCTTGCGTGGTGCGACGAGCTCTTTCCAAGTCGACAAGGCTTTGCCGACAGGTGTTACCGGTGGGCGTTCGATGAATTTGCCGTGGCCCTCGCGGGTCTTTATCTCGTCTTCCTCAACGGCGACGACGCCGCGCGTCAGCGTGTAGCGTGGCAGGCCTTTGACGTGCTTGCCTTCAAAGACGTTGTAGTCGATTGCCGACTGCTGACGCTTTGCGGCTATGGTCTTTTCGCGGTTCGGATCCCAAACGACGAGGTCGGCATCGGCGCCAACGAGCACGGCACCTTTGCGCGGATAGATATTCAGGATTTTGGCGATATTCGTGGAGGTCACGGCGACGAACTCGTTCATCGTCAACCGCCCAGTGTTGACGCCAGCTGTCCAAAGCATCGGCATGCGATCTTCGAGGCCACCCGTTCCATTCGGGATTTTGGTGAAATCGTTGACGCCAAAGCGTTTCTGCTCGGTGGTGAACGCACAGTGATCGGTCGCGACACAAGACAGGGAGCCTGACTGGAGGCCCGCCCAGAGACTATCTTGATGCTGCTTGTTGCGGAAGGGCGGTGACATGACGCGGCGGGCGGCGTGGTCCCAGTCCTTGTCGAAATATTCGCTTTCGTCGAGCGTCAGATGCTGGATCAAAGGTTCGCCATAAACGCGCATGCCCTTGGCGCGGGCGCGGCGAATGGCTTCATGAGCCTGTTCGCAGGACGTATGGACGATATAGACGGGGCAGGCGGCCATGTCGGCAATCATAATGGCGCGGTTCGTCGCTTCGCCTTCGACTTCGGGAGGGCGCGAATAGGCGTGCGCTTCCGGACCGTTATTGCCTTCGGCGAGAAGCTTGGCCGACATGGAGGCAACCACATCGCCGTTTTCCGCATGGACGAGGGGCAGTGCGCCCAGCTCGGCGCAACGCTGGAACGAGGCAAACATCTCGTCGTCATTGACCATCAGCGCGCCTTTATAGGCCATGAAGTGCTTGAAAGTATTGATCCCCTTGTCGACAACAGTCTTGATTTCGTTGAAGACCTGCTCGCTCCACCAGGTGATCGCCATATGGAAGGAATAGTCGCACGTGGCGCGCGTCGATTTGTTGTCCCACATGGTCAGCGCTTCCAGAAGCGATTGACCTGGGGCGGGTAGGGCAAAATCCACAACCATCGTTGTGCCGCCGGAAAGTGCAGCGCGGGTGCCGCTTTCGAAATCGTCTGAAGAATAAGTGCCCATGAACGGCATTTCGAGGTGGGTATGCGGATCGATGCCACCCGGCATGACATAGCAACCGGATGCGTCGAGGACGGTTTCGCCAGACAGGTTGGGGCCGATCTCGACAATCTTCCCGCCATCGATCTTGACATCCGCCGTGTAGGTGAGATCGGCCGTAACAACGGTTCCACCTTTAATCACTGTGCTCATGGCTGCTATTCCCTGTTTTGTTTATTCTGACGGCATCCGCGCAAGTCATATGACGGGTAGCCGGGCGCTGGACCGGAAGGTCGGATCAAAAAGCCCGGCATGACGGCCAGGCTCAGGTCTTGCTATTCGACGATCTGCGCCGTTTCCATGACGGCGTGCAGTAGAACATCTGCGCCTGCTGCGGCCCATTCCTTGGAGATCTCCTCCGCCTCGTTATGCGAAAGGCCGCCGACACAGGGGCACATGATCATCGTGGCCGGGGCCACTTTGGCTGCCCAGCAAGCGTCATGGCCGGCACCGGAAATAATATCCATGTGGGAAAGGCCAAGCTTTTCGGCAGCTTCTCGTACACGCCCGACCAGAACCGGATCGAAAGTGACGGGATCGAAGTGACCGACTTGTTCCACATCGCAGCCGACACCAAGCTGCTCGCATACTTTGGACGCTTCGCCCTGGATCTTCTCCCGCATCCGCTCAAGCTTTGCTTTATCGGGTGTGCGGATATCGACTGTAAAGACGACCTTGCCGGGCAGCACATTCCGGGAATTCGGCGAGAAGAAAACCTGCCCGACGCCGCCGACGGCGCCCGGTTGGTTTTCCATGGCAACGGCCTGCACCATTTCCATGATCCGGCTCATGGCAAGCCCGGCATTGACGCGCATGGCCATCGGCGTCGAGCCGGTATGCGCTTCGCGGCCGGTGAGGGTAAATTCCAGCCAATAAAGGCCCTGACAGTGCGTTACGACGCCGATCTGCCGGTTTTCAGCCTCCAGGATTGGGCCTTGCTCGATGTGATATTCGAAATAAGCGTGCATCTTGCGCTGGCCGACGTCTTCATCGCCGAGCCAGCCGATCCGCTTCAGCTCTTCTCCATAGCTTTTCCCGTCAGGGTCCTTGCGAGAATAGGCGTGTTCGAGCGTGTGGATACCGGCAAAGACGCCCGATGCCAGCATCGCCGGCGCAAAGCGCGCGCCTTCCTCATTGGCCCAGTTGGTCACGACGATAGGATGTTTCGTTTTTACGCCGAGGTCGTTCATGCTGCGCACGACTTCGAGTGCGGCAAGCACTCCTAGGACGCCATCATATTTGCCGCCGGTTGGCTGGGTATCGAGATGGCTACCGACATAGACGGGCAGGGCCTCGGGATCCGTGCCTGGCCGGGTCATGAACATGGTGCCCATCTTGTCGACACCCATGGTCAAACCGGCTGCTTCGCACCAGCTCTGAAACAAGCGGCGACCTTCGGCATCTGCATCCGTCAGCGTCTGGCGATTGTTCCCGCCAGCAATCCCAGGGCCGATCTTGGCCATGTCCATGAGAGAGTCCCAGAGACGATCTGCGTCGATACGCATGTTCTCGCCTGGTGCTGCCACCATTCGTCAATCCTCGCCATTGCTTCGGGCCGACGGCGCCGGCCCTTTTTGGTTCCCTGCCGCGTTTTTGCGGCTTGTTCTTTCCAGTCCTCTTCGCACGAATGCTAGTTGCCGCATCCCTGCTCAGAGTGTTCATTGCAAATCTGCGGGCAATATGCGCTTGCGCCGCTGATCTTCAGAATTTCCGCAGTTGCACTTGCTTGGCTTCTGTCGGATAATTTGACCGGTTGGTAAACATTACAACTTCCATCGCCGGGCTCAAGACGAAAAATCATGAAATTTCTTGCTCTTCGCAGTTATGCTTCATCGTCCCCAGTTCGTGCAGTTTCGACGCGGCCGTTTCATGCCGCTCAGCCACATAATTTGTAGGGATTTGCCGTAGAATGGCCACTGCGAGAGCCTCCAGGACACAGCGCCGCACTCGTATTCAAGAAGAGAAGGAAGAGCAGATCCTGGAAGCCGCCCTCGAGGTGTTCTCCAGCCATGGGTTTCGTGGCTCAACGATCGACCAGATTGCCGAGGTTGCCGGCATGTCGAAGCCCAATCTGCTCTACTATTTCCGAACGAAGGAAGCCATTCACGGCGCGCTGATTGCCAGAGTGCTCGACACATGGCTGGAGCCACTGCGCGCTTTCGATGCAAAGGGCAATCCGGAAAGCGAAATCCGCAGCTATATCCGGCGCAAGCTGGAAATGGCGCGCGACTTCCCACGCGAGAGCAGGCTCTTCGCCAATGAGATCTTGCAAGGCGCACCCAATGTCATCGATGAACTAAAGGGGCCACTCAAATCTTTGGTGGATGAAAAGGCCGCCGTAATCAGAACCTGGGCAAAGGATGGGAAGATCGCACGGTGCGACCCTTATCATCTGATCTTTTCGATCTGGTCGACCACGCAGCATTATGCGGATTTCGACGTTCAGGTCCGCGCTGTGCTGGGCGAGCAGCAGTCGGGGCAAGGTCGTTTTGAGGATGCGGCGCGGTTCCTGGAACAGCTTTTCCTCGGCGGCCTTGCGATCCAGCCGTGAGCCGATTGACGCTACCAAAGTCGATTCAGTCAGTGTGGGTGCTGGCGAGAAGATCAAGCGCCGACACGATGGCGTCGGACGTGTAAGGCTTCTGCAGAACGGGCATGTCCTCAAAACCTTCGGTCCGTATCATGGCCTCTCCGTAGCCGGTCGCGAAAATGAACGGGACCTGCATGGCTGCCAGGCGATGGGCGATCGGCAGGCTGTTTTCTTCTCCGAGATTAACGTCGAGAATCGCGAGGTCGAAGTGCGTATCCCGCATCGCCTCCATCGCTTGGGCGATGTTCGGCGCCATGGCGAGTTGGGCAGCACCGAGACCGCGCAGGATATCCTCGCAGTCCATGGCGATGATGAGGTTGTCCTCGACCAGAAGAACGGAACGTCCCTCCAGTCGCTTGGCGACAGCCTCGCGGCGGCTCTCCAATATTTCCCTCTCGTTCAAGAGAGGCGTCTCGACAGCCTCGCCTTCTTCCAAAGTTACGAAGCGACCAGGGATGATGAAGTCCGCTTCGAAACCTTCGGGCCTGTAGCGAACTGTGCTCTTGCCGCCAAGGTCGTAGGGGATGGAGTGGCGAATGATCGTGCTTCCGAAGCCTTGTCGCTTTGGTTTTGATACGGGCGGGCCACCGCTTTCGCGCCATGCGATTGACAGGTCGCCGTCGTCATTTTTCAGCCAAGACACTTCCACGGTGCCGCTGTCGCACAGGCTGCCATATTTCGCGCTGTTCGTAACAAGCTCGTGGAAGACGAGGGCTGCCGTCGAAAAGGCCTGAGGGGTAAGAAGAACTTGTTGCCCGCGGATAATGATGCGGGCAGCGTTCTTTCCAAGATAGGCGGCTGCTTCAGCCTGCAAAAGGGAGCGCAAGGGAGCCGGCGACCAATGGTCCCTCGTGATCTGGTCATGCGCGCGTGCCAGCGCCTGCACGCGGCCTTCAAGCTGCTGCACGAAATCGGGGACGTTATCGTAGCCGCCGCGCGTTTGGCGGATCAGGCCGCTGATCAAGCTCAAAATATTGCGGACGCGGTGGTTCAATTCGGCGATCAGCAGTTCTTGGCGTTCGTTGGCTTGAACGCGCACGGCGCTTGTCTCGTCAGCCAGCCGCAAAACCACTTCAATCAGCGTGACGCGAATGGTCTCGGCGACGCGCAGTTCTGCAGGACTAAAGGGCAGCGAGCGACCGCGAACCAGTTCCGACCACGCCTCGAAGCTCTTGCGGGGCGTCAGGCGAGGCCCGTTCGGGCCATACTCAACCGGTTTATGCGGATCGCCACCCCAACGTACCGTCCGAACAAGCTCCTGTCGGAACAAGACCACGTAATCGCGCGGCATGCGGGAGATCGGGATTGCGATCAAGCCTGCCGTCGCATTGTTGTCCGCGGCGGCCTCCGGCCAGATTTCCTTGATCCGATCCGTCGAAAAAACCCGACCGGCCGCATTGCGGTTGAGGATCTTCACGAGTTCGGTGAATTGGGTCACGGAAGGGGAAATGCCCGTCAGGGCGGCCTTCCCGCTAATCCACACGCCAATCCCATCCGCCGGAATGACCGTTTCCAGCGCCTCGACAAGCCAGGCCGGGTCGTCGAGCAGGCTGGCATTGTCCGCAATTGATGTCAGCAGGCGGTCTGCGACGCCTCTTGCCCGCGTTTCGAATTCGAGCGCCATACGTCTTTCGCGACTTTCGAGGCGAGATGCAAACATCTGACCGAAAAGTTCTGACGTCGAGCGGCGTTCGAAAGAGGGTAGGCGCGCGCTGTAATGATGGCAGGCAAACAAGCCCCATAATTTGCCATCGACCACGATCGAGATAGACAGGGACGCTCCAACGCCCATGTTTTTCAGATATTCGATATGGATCGGGGAAACCGAACGCAATATTGACATGGACAAATCAAGCTCGCTTCCATCAGGCGCGAGTGTTGGGCTGACCGCAACGGGTTCTGCGCTCACATCGGCGATGATACGGAAGAGATTGCGCAGATAAAGCGTGCGTGCCTGTACTGGAATATCCGAGGCGGGATAATGCAGGCCGAGAAACGATCCGATGCCGGGCCGCGTCGCCTCGGCGACAACCTCGCCAGATCCGGTTGCATCGAATTTATAGACCATGACGCGGTCAAAGCCGGTCAGCGCCCGGGCCTGACGCGCACCTTCGCGGTAAAAGGCTTCCATAGTCTGCGCTTGATCGAGGCGGCTCATCAAGCTGCGGGTCGAAAGAGGAGAACTGCCTGCATCTTCATGCTGAGACGGCTCGGCCTCGATGATGATCTGGTCGTTGCTAATGTGTAAGGCAACGTCAAAGCGGCTATCGTCATCCTCTTTCAAAGGAATGCCGAGCAGCCGTTCCACGATGTCCGGACCACGTATGGCTGCCAGCCTGTTTCTCAGCAGATGAATGGTCTTGCTGCCGAAGAAATTACCCAGTGGCTGACTGAGGAGATCCTGGTGAGCAACACCAATGAACTGCTCTGTGTTGATTGAAGCTGCAGCGATCAACCAGTCGGACGACAATGCGATGAGAAAGCCAAACGGCTGAATTGCCCCGAGCTTATGGATGGGCTCGCGATCGCAATTGGTGAGGTCGACTTGATGGCTGCTAACGCTCACGAAACGAGGCGCTCCCGTTCCAAACGTGCCGCCTGCAGGAAGAGACCGAACACGGCGGCCGCCGCGCCCAATGCCTCGACCGGATGATCGACATCCGCTCTATCCAGGCTGTCCATGAAAAGCTTCATTGAGCCTTTCGCCATGTTCGGCGTCAGGAATGAGGTTGGGAAGTTGTCTGGGACGCCCTTGGCGAGGAATGCGCCTCCGAGCTTTGAACCCTCTAGAACATAGGCTGCGCCCCAGATCTGGGCATCGCTCTTTAACTGGGGGGCCGCAAGCGACGGCGGTATTTCAGCATTGAGCCGGTTCAAATCTGCGCACAGCATGTCGCTACGCCTGCGGGCGCTCCACTCTGGGATGATCCGATGAGCACCTTGCTGGTCAAGCGCCGCCTCGATGGGAAGTAAAGCGCGCGCATGCGCGCTCAAAAACGAGATGTAATCATGTCGATCGTTGAGGTTGAACCGAGCAAATTGCTCGTCCACCCGCTGATGGTTGGCACTTGTACCATCGCGAAGATAGCCACGAAGAGATTGCTCTTTGTAGTTGTCGTGCTCGGATTCGTGCGTCGCAAGGGACCCGGTGGTTAAACTCTTCAAGCGCGTTCTCTGTAAGTCGATCGGAATTGCCAGCGTCAGGCTCGGCAGGCTCCAATTCAGCTGTCCCGATCTGCGTCAAACCGACCGTCGAATGCGCTGCCAACAGCGTCTATGTATTGCATCTTTCTGATAAATCTAGACGCGTCAAAGATATTGGGCCGTTTTCGATAAAGTTTTTTCTGAAGAGCCACCTTATCTTGCAAAGATGAGTGGGCCTAAAGAGCGTTGATCGGTTCGCCCTCCTCAAGAAAAAATCCTTCATCGGCCCAGCCTGTTATCCCGCCAATCATCAGTTTTACTGGAAGATCAAGTTTCGCGAGCCTGAAGGCTGCTTTGTCCGCCCCGTTGCAATGCGGTCCGGCGCAATAGAGGACGAAGAGCGTTTGTGCGGGCCATTGCGCCATGCGGTGCGCCGTCATCTTCCCATGCGGCAGGTTAACCGCCCCGGGGACATGCGACTTTTGATAGAGTGACGGCGAGCGTACATCAAGGAGGACGAAGTCGACATTGCCGGTGGCAAAGGCCTCGTGAACGTCCCAGCAATCAGTTTCGAAAGTCAGCTTTGCCGCGAAATGCCGCGCGGCCTGTTCGGACGGTGCTGCGGGCGTTTGGCTGACGGTGCTTGGCATGATTGGTTCTTCCTTTCGTTCGGGGTTTGACGTCTTGCCGTGGATCCTTGCAGATGTTAGCTGAATGCGGAATTGGCGCTTTTGCCTATATGCGTAAAGATCATGCCAAACATGAATAAGCTGAGAAGATCGCCGCATGTCGTCGCGCTGGCCTATAACGGCCTGTGCACCTTCGAGTTTGGCATTGCCTATGAGGTGTTCGGTCTTCCGCGTCCGGAAATGGGCGATGACTGGTATCGCTTTTCCGTTGCTGCCGTTGAACCCGGTCCGCTCATGGCGGGCGGCGGTTTGACGGTATCGGTTCAAGGCGGCCTTGACCTTCTGGAAACCGCCGACCTCATTGTCGTTCCTGGGTGGAAGGCGATCGATGCGCCCGTTCCAGAGGCGCTTAGCCAAGCTCTGCTTGAGGCGAGGCTACGTGGCGCGCCGCTCGCGTCTTTATGCTCGGGCGTAGCGGTGCTGGCGGCAACCGGCCTTCTTGACGGCCGGCGCGCTACCACGCACTGGCGCTATCTCGATCGTCTGGCCGCAGCCTATCCTCACATCAAGCTTGAAACAGATGTTCTGTATGTCGACGAGGGCGACCTGCTGACGGCGGCCGGAAGCGCAGCGGGCATCGATTTGTGCCTGCATATCGTGCGCAAGGATTTTGGTGCGGAAGCGGCCAACAGCGTGGCGCGCCGTCTTGTCTTGCCGGCGCACCGCGAGGGTGGCCAGGCGCAGTTCGTGCGCGCGCCGGTCGCAAAGGAGCGCACGGGCGCAAAGATCGGACCGTTGATCGATTGGATGCGCAGCGAGCTGGCCAGTGACATGCCGCTTGCAGCGCTTGCGGATCGGGCTGGTATGAGCCTGCGCAACTTTCAGCGCCGCTTCGAAGCGGCTACCGGAACCACGGTTGGCGAATGGTTGATCCGCGAGCGACTAAGATATGCACAGGAACTTCTGGAAAAAGGACAGATTTTCAGCCTGGATGATATTGCGGCGGCAAGCGGTTTCGGCACGCTTGCGACGATGCGGCATCATTTTCGCAAAAGGCTGAAAACCAGCCCTGGTGCATATCGTAGAATGTTTGCTCTTGACCTGCAGAGTGCGCCATAGGGCACAGGCGCGTCCAGCGCTGGTTATGGTCGCTTTTATCCATCTCGTCGATCCGAATCTACTTCGCTTCGATCAGCCGGTAAATGAAGTGAGCGCCCCATCAAAGATGAAAGAGCAGCAGTAAAGCTTTGCCGAGCATTCAAAAGTACCGTTAACAACGCTTACTACTGCAATTAATTTTATATTTAGCCAATTGTTTCATAAATGCCTCAACACTTCTTCCGGGGGTATTATGAAAAAGTTCTTTCTTGCAACGCTTTGGCCGGTTCTGATGGCGTTTGATGTCCAGGCTCAGACGATCGGCCTTTCCATGTCTGACCTTGATAATTTCAGAACGACCCTGCAGGAAGGCGTCGTCGCCAAGGCCCAAGCAACGCCAGGCGTGAAGCTGGTTGTTCAGACCGCGGGCGGCAAAAACGATGTCCAGATGCAGCAGATCAAACAGATGATCGCTGACAAAGTCGATGCGATCATCGTTGGAATTTCCGACGGCGACCTTGGTCCGCAGATCAGCAAAATGGCGTCGGACGCCAACATACCGCTGGTCTATGTCAACAACGTTCCTTCCAATCTCGCAGATCTTCCGGACAATCAGGCCGTTTCGGCCTCTGACGAACTGGAATCCGGCACGCTTCAGACAAAAGAGATCTGCAGCATGCTGAAGGGCAAAGGCAAGGTCGTCGTGCTGATCGGCGAGCCCTTCCACGCCGCGGCTCGGGCTCGCACCGAAGACGTCGATAGAGTGCTTGCCACGCCGGAATGCAGCGGTGTGCAGATCGTCGAACGGCAGGCCGCCTTCTGGTCGCGCGATCTTGCGGATCAGCAGGTTCAGGAGTGGATTTCCGCAGGCGTCAAATTCGATGCGGTCATTGCCAACAACGACGATATGGCGCTCGGTGCCATCCGCGCCATGAAGCGTAACGGCGTTTCCACCTCAAAGGTGTTGGTGGCCGGCATTGATGCGATCGGTGATGCGCTGACTGCCATGCAGGCAGGAGATCTTGCCGTCACGATCCGCCAGAACGGCAGAGGGCAGGGCGCTGTCGCCGTCGATGCGGCGCTCAAGATGATCAAATCGGAGAAGGTGCCGCGCGAGAACAACGTGCCTTTCGAACTGGTCACCAGAAAGAATCTCGTCAACTACCTGCCGAAAAGCCAGTGAGCTAGGAGGACGATCACATGTCGCATTTTTGGAAGAAACTCGGAATCCGTGCTCAGATCTCCTTCGGCTTTCTGCCGCTTATTTTGTTGATGAGCCTCCTGACGTTGAACGCGATCTCAGGCATGGACGGACTTGCCGGAATCTTTTCGTCTTATCGCGAGAAGGCCGGCCAGAGCCTGGCCATCTCGGACTTCAGCCAACGGCTTGATAGTATCAATCTTGCAGTCGAGAAGTTTCAGGTCGATCCTAGCCCAGATGTCGTCAAGACCTTCAAGGCCAGCATCGATGCCTTTGCACTGAACGATCCGAGATTTGCGGGAAACAATGTCCTGCAGGACGGGATGAACAAGATCCGTCAGGACGTTGCTGCTTACAACGACGCCTTCATGCAGGTGGTCTCACTGCAAGCGCGCCGCGATGCACTGATCAGCAAGGTGACGGAATTCGGTCCATGGACCAGCATTGCGCTGAACGATGTGATGCGTAGCGCATGGCGCCAGAACGATGTTGCGACCTTGCATGCAACGGGCACCGTTTTGGAGGCTTTGAATAAGAGCCTTTATTATTCCGAGCGCTTTATCCATGCTGGCGATTTCGCAGCTTACGATATTTCTCAAGCCTCGCTGAACGAAGCTCTGGCTCTCGACGACGCAGCCGCAAAAGTTCCCAGCAACGATCTGCAGCGCAAGCGGCTCGCCGGTGCCAAGCAGCTGATGCAGAATTACACCAGCCGTCTGGCTGATGTCAGAGACGTATTGCTTGCGACCAAGGCTATTCGCGAAACCAAGCTGAACGTACTTTCCGCAAAGATTGCAAGCTCGTTCAAAGACTTGCAGGCTTCTGTCATGGCTGAGCAGAAGAAGCTTGACGACTCGGTCGACAATACCGTCTCGTCTGCCAAGTTCTCGACGTTCCTGATCAGCGGTCTTCTGGTTCTGATCGGTCTGGTTCTGGCTTATTTCACGGGCAAGCTCATTTCGTCCGCAGTTCGCACCATGGCCAGCTTGATGGAGAAACTGGCTTCCGGCGATGAGAAGGTACAGATCGAGGGCGCAGAGCACCGCCATGAACTCGGCGCAATGGCGCGGTCGCTGAAGGTGTTCCAGGAAACCGGTCGTGCCAAGGAAATTGCAGAAGCCAATGCGGAGCGAGCCCGGCTTTCGGCCGAGCAAGAGCGCCTGCGGCAGGAGGCAGACCGTCTCGCCAATGCGCAATCCATGGAGCATGCGTTCCAGCAGATTTCTGCCGGCCTCGATGCCCTGTCCAAGGGTGATCTGACGGCCAGGGTCGGCGAAGTTGATCATCAATATGCAGGCATTCGCGATCACTTCAACAGTTCCGTCTCGTCGCTTGAACAGACCATCGATAGCGTCATCATGGCGGTTTCGACGATCCGCTCCGGACTTTCGGAGATTTCAACGGCGTCCAACGATCTTGCCCGCCGCACCGAACAGCAGGCCGCTTCGCTCGAAGAGACCGTTGCTGCTCTGGGCGATGTCGCGCGCGGCATCAACGGTACGGCCGATGGCGCAAACCAAGCGCAGCAATCTGTTGCGGCGACACGCGAAAACGCCGAGAACGGCGGCGTTGTGGTGGCCCGTGCAATTTCGGCCATGAGCGAAATCCAGAACTCCTCGGCAAAGATTGGCAATATCATCGGTGTCATCGATGAGATCGCCTTCCAGACCAATTTGCTTGCGTTGAACGCCGGCGTTGAGGCTGCACGCGCCGGTGAGGCGGGCAAGGGTTTTGCCGTTGTTGCTCAGGAAGTCCGCGAACTTGCACAACGGTCGGCCAGCGCCGCGCGGGAAATCAAGGAACTGATTTCCACATCGACCGGCCAGGTTCAGGCCGGCGTCAAGCTCGTCGACGAATCCGGCGCAGCATTGAAGCAAATCGTCGAGCAAGTCACTGGTATGAGCGGGGCGATCGATCACATAGCAACAGCCGCCCGCGAGCAGTCGCTCAGCCTGCGCGAGGTCTCGGCAGCCGGCGATCAGATGGACAAGGTGACGCAGCAGAATGCTGCCATGGTCGAAGAAACGACGGCTGCTGCGCAAGGACTGGTGCATGAGACGGATCGGCTTGTCGATCTTATCGGGCAGTTCAGGACACGCGGTTCGACCGGTTATCGGCCCGCTTACGCGCTCGCCTCCTGATCAAACTGCCGCTTGACCCAAAACTGATCGCGCTCACATAATCCATGTGAGCGCGATATGCATTTTGGGCAGTGCGTTCTATGAATAAGCCGAAGGCAACTGACGCTCTAAAAATCGGGGCATTCGTTTCGCTCCGACGCATGTGCTGTGAGGCAGCGAGGATGAGGGAGGGAGGCAGCAGGTGATCGATCTCGATCTCCTCAATCGGACGATCGTCGCGGCGAAAGCTGCTTCCTATGTAGGAGGCGGCAAGACCTCCCCTTCAAGCCGAGAAGGCTCACATGATCTTGCTTGGACGAGTGGCGACTGGCGCTATCTCGACAGCTACTTCGGGGGGACCGATTTTATCGGGCAGGAAGTGTTGTGGTTTTGCGGCGAGCCTGTCTGGGCCATGAATTACTATGGCTACATCACGCGCGCGGATCTCATCGATGGCACCCGGGCAGGGGACACCATCCGTGCCGCGCTGT
Organism: Oryzifoliimicrobium ureilyticum; assembly: GCF_037199735.1. Lineage (NCBI taxonomy): Bacteria > Pseudomonadati > Pseudomonadota > Alphaproteobacteria > Hyphomicrobiales > Rhizobiaceae > Oryzifoliimicrobium > Oryzifoliimicrobium ureilyticum. The sequence goes on from NZ_JBBBVQ010000004.1 coordinate 242,567, forward strand.
CCGAGATGTATCGGCAGGGCCGCTTTCTTGGCGGCTTCGACTGGTCAGGTCCGAGTGGCGTTTATCGAGATCGGAATGAAGGCGATGCCTTTCATTTCAAAGGTCGTGAGACGATTGCTGTCGCCGGGACCGAGGCCTATGCGCTCGACTATTCCGGCGGTTTGATCAGGCCCTGAAGCGTTCGCCGGCCCGTCATCCGAACCGATGGGCAAACGATGCGTTCGGTTCGCTCTACGCGGTAATTTGCCTCAGCAATTTAGCTCCATGCAGTTTCAGTTTGCAAAGCGTGCTGCATGTTTTTAAGAGGACTGAATGAAGGACTGAGGATAGCGGTTTTTGACTCACGATTTTCCGGGCGACCGCGGGCCTATGGGCGAGGCCATTCGAGATTATGATTGGGCGTCGACGAGCATTGGGCCGATAGATCAGTGGCCGGTGTCGCTGAAAGCTGTTGTCGAGATGATGCTGAAACAGCGTCATGCGATCTGCCTGTTCTGGGGAAGCGACCTCAACATCATTTTCAACGAAGCCTATGGCTCTCTGCTTGGCATGAAAGCCGAGGGGGCGCTTGGACAGCCCTTTTCCAAGCTATGGGCGGAAGTGTGGGACGATCTGAAGTCTTTCACGGATCGCGCTCTTGCCGGCGAAGGTACCTTCGTGGAGGATTTTCGCCTCATGATGGACCGCAACGGCTACCTCGAGGAGACCTTCTGGACCTTTTCCTACAGCCCGCTCTATGACGACGAGGGCCATATTCGCGGCATCATCAACGTTACGATCGAGACGACGCCTTTTGTTGTTGCCCGGCGCAAGGAAGAGATGCTCAAGCGCGAATTGATCCATAGGGTCAAGAACACGATGGCGGTGACGACGGCTGTCGTGACGGCAACCATGCGTCACGCCGATACGCTGGAGGAAGCGCGCGAGACCGTGCGCAATCGCATCACGGCACTCGGAGAAGCGCAAAACCTCGTTTATCTCTCGGACCGGGACGTTACGATCTGCGAAATCGTCCGCGAGAGCATGAAAGCGCATCTCGATCATGAGGGCAGGGCGGTGATGGATGGTCCTTCGCTCTGGATTTCATCGCAGCAAGCCTTGGGCCTCTCGATGGCGATCTACGAATTGGCCACCAATGCCTTGAAATATGGCGCCTTGTCCAACGAGCAGGGCACTGTGACAATCACCTGGTCTGTGGACGACAACGACAGTTTTCATCTCTTATGGCAAGAACGCGGTGGGCCACCGGTCTCTCCGCCAAAACGCAGTGGTTTTGGTTCACGTCTGACCGGACGGATCGTCGCCGCGTATTTCTCGGGTGAGGGAAATACGACCTATCACCCCGAGGGCGTCACATTCGAGTTGAAGGGCATCTACCGCCGCCACGATCACGGTTGATCGGGGCGTTATGAGTGAGTTCCCACGAACGAAATCCGCACACGACAGACGATTGCGCGTTGCCATGAACATACAAGGTTGCGCGATGCGCGCTCCACAAGCGCGCATCGCTTTGTCATCAGGTTGTTATTCTGCAGCCTGGCGTGCCATCGGGTTGTTTGGATGGGTCGTCCAGTTGGCATAGGTAGACTCGACGAACTGGCCGGTGCGCTTGTCCAGAGTTCCTGCCTCAAGCGGAACCATGGTGATGCAGTTTTCCACGGGACAGACGTTGACGCAAAGATTGCATCCAACGCACTCTTCTTCCATGACCTCGAAATGCCTGATGCCATCGACCATGGAAGTGATTGCCTGGTGTGACGTGTCTTCGCAGGCGATATGACAGCGACCGCATTTGATACAGGCATCCTGGTCGATGCGCGCCTTGGCCACATAGTTGAGGTTGAGATACTGCCAGTCGGTAACGTTCGGCACAGCGCGGCCGCAGATGTCGTCGAGCGTGCGATGGCCCTTCTCGTCCATCCAATCCGAAAGGCCGGTAATCATTTCCTGGACGATCTTGAAGCCGTAGGTCATGGCAGCCGTGCAGACCTGAACATTGCCTGCGCCAAGAACCAGGAATTCTGCCGCATCGCGCCACGTCGTAATGCCGCCGATGCCTGAGATCGGCATCCCGCGTGTTTCTGCATCCCTGGCGATTTCCGCCACCATGTTGAGCGCGATCGGCTTGACCGCAGGGCCGCAATAGCCGCCATGCGTGCCTTTACCGCCTACTGTCGGTTCGGGCGCGAAACTATCGAGATCGACAGCCGTGATGGAGTTGATCGTGTTGATCAGCGAAACCGCGTCCGTGCCGCCGCGCTTGGCGGCCCGCGCCGGATAGCGGATATCGGTGATATTGGGGGTGAGCTTTGTAATCACGGGCATGCGCGTATATTGCTTGCACCAGCGCACCACCATCTCAATGTACTCAGGTACCTGACCAACGGCGGCGCCCATGCCACGTTCGCTCATGCCATGAGGACAGCCGAAGTTGAGCTCGATGCCATCCGCGCCGGTCTCCTCGACAAGCGGCAGAATGGCCTTCCAGCTTTCCTCTTCACAAGGCACCATGATCGAGGCGATCAGGGCGCGATCCGGCCAGTTCATTTTGACCTGTTTCATCTCCCGCAGATTGGTCTGAAGATCGCGGTCGGTGATGAGTTCGATATTGTTGAGGCCGAGAAGGCGGCGGTCGGCGCCCCAGATTGCGCCGTAACGCGGACCGTTGACGTTGACGACTGGCGGGCCGGCCTCGCCGAGCGTTTTCCATACCACGCCGCCCCATCCGGCCTTGAAGGCTCGCTCGACGTTGTAGGCTTTGTCCGTCGGTGGTGCGGAGGCCAGCCAAAACGGGTTTGGGGATTTGATGCCGATGAAGTTATTTCTGATATCAGCCATGATGCTTCCCCTCAGGCGACGGCGACGACAGGCTGCGCAGCAGCCAGGGCGCGATGGATGGATTCAGCCGCGTCGCGCCCTTGCGCGACGGCGGATACCGTCAGGTCGTCTCCGCCGGCCACACAGTCTCCGCCGGCCCATATGCCCTCGCGTGTCGTGCGACCTTCCGCATCGACCTTGATGCGGCCGCCTTCCATGGCGAGCGTATCGAGGCCCGATGCTTCAAACGTTTGTCCGATTGCCTTCAATATGTGGTCGCAGGCGATAAAGCCTGTCTCGCCCGTCAGCGCCAGGCGCCCATCGACAAGTTTGGTGTAATCGACTTCGATACCCTTGACGACGCCGTTTTCAGAAAGCACGGCGCGCGGCGCGAGCCAATGACGAATGACGACGCCCTTCGAGGTCGCCAGATCCTGCTCGAATTCGGAGGCATTCATATGTTCCTTGCCACGCCGGTAACATATCGTCACCTCCTCGGCGCCCAGGAGCTTGGCTTGAACAGCCGCATCGATTGCCGTCATACCTCCGCCGAGCACGACAACGCGTCGACCGATGCTGATCGTCGCCTTTTCCTTGGCCTGGCGCAGGTCGGCGATGAATTCAACAGCATCTTCAACCCCTGCCATCGACTCGCCCTCGATCTTCAGCGCATTGACGCCAGCAAGGCCAAGCCCGAGGAAAACCGCGTCATATTGCGATTGCAGATCTGCAAGAGACAGATCGCGACCGAGCGCCGCTCCCTGGCGAATTTCGATGCCGCCGATGGCTGTGACGTAGTCGACTTCGCGCTGCGCGAAATCATCGACGGCTTTGTAGGTAGCGATACCATATTCATTCAGGCCGCCTGGCTTTTGCCGCGCATCATAGATGACGACATCGTGACCCTTGACCGCAAGGCGATGCGCGGCAGCAAGACCGGCGGGACCAGCGCCGATAACGGCGATCTTCTTGCCTGTCGGTGTCGCGCGTTCGTAAAACTGCTTGTCGGCATCCATGGCAACGTCTGTCGCATACCGCTGCAGCCGTCCGATCTCGACGGGACGCTCCTCGGCCGTATTGCGTACACAAACCTCTTCGCACAACTCTTCGGTGGGACAGACGCGAGCGCACATTCCGCCCAGAATATTTTGATCAAAAATGGTTTTCGCGGCACCAAGCGGATTGCCTGTGGCGATTTGACGAATGAAGAGAGGAATATCGATTGAGGTGGGACAGGCCGTCATGCACGGCGCGTCGTAACAGAAATAGCATCGATCCGCCGCCACGAGCGCTTCATGACGATCCAGCCGCGGATGAAGATCAGAAAAATTGGCCTCGTAGTCTGCCGGAGACAGACGTCCCCCTTGGATCCCAGTCGGGTTGCCTTCCATCTCAGTTCCCTCTTTTTTGTTCGATGGTCAGTGAGGAAAACGTAACTCAGGAAAAAAAATTTATCAAATGGTAAAATTTTGAAGCGATATCGGTCTTCATTATTGAGTTAAGTTACTGAAGATAGATACTTTTTATTCATTCCTATCCTGCGGCGCGGAGCTGCTATCTCGCAAATTTCGACGCGGAAGCGATTTTTTTAAAATCAGGTGGAACCAAACTTATACGGGGCCGTTGTAGAGCTGTCCGGATGATGATCGCATCGACCCTAACATGCGCGCCCCCAACGCATCATCCGGTTACTCACGGTCCCCTCCCGGTGAGTAAAACAGCCAGCGCGTCGCCCTCGCGCTGGCTGTTTTTATTTTGACCTTATGTCCTATCGTCAATCACCACGCTGTCCCAACGCGACGCGCGACGCTCCTTGAATCTGCCCGTTGAGATTGACGTCGTGCCGATCGTTAGCATCGATCAGGTGTTGGCTCGCCCTATAGTTTGCTTGCTACTGTCCGCAGCTCAAACTCGCTTTCGGGGATGCTCAGGTGATATTCGATGCGGCCGTCACCGATCTTGAAGTCGGATCGGCCGTTAACGGACGAGGGTACAACGCGTTCGAGAACCGTTTTTCCGAAGCTCGTCTCGGCAAGATCATGTATTTCGGGGATCTTGTCTAATTTCTCCATCCACACGATTTCGATGGTTCTTTTGCCTGTGGCCTGAACCAGGCGGCAGTCGAGGGAAATCGACCCGGTCCCGGCGGCGATGGCGCCATAGGAAGCGGAGTTGATAATGAGTTCATGCAAGGCGAGCCCAAGATGGACGGCCGCATTTGGCGTAAGATGCGCATTTTCCCCGAAAATCGGCGGGCTGCTTCTGTTTTCCGGCCAATAGGGTGCAAATTGCTTTTCTGCCAGCTCGAAGAAATAGGCGCCCCGCCAGCTGGAATCCGTTATCAGGTCCTGGGAATGCGACAACGACTGAAGTCGGCCGCGGAATTTAACGAGGAAGTTGTCGAGGGACAGCGTATTGCGCGCGGTCTGGGTTGCGATGCCCTGAATGATGGCAAGCAGGTTCTTTGACCGATGCGAAAGTTCCCTTAATAGAGACTTCAGGACCTTTTCCCTATGCCTCGTTTCTGTAACATCCGAGATGACGGATAAAACCCCGTAAGCGTCAGGGGTGCCAACCCGCTGCATCTTGAGTTCGTAGGTGCGGGTTTCACCATCGACAATCAGCTCGACTTGCACATTGTCGGCTGCTCCGGAGGCCAAAAGCGAGGTTTTTCGCTCTTTCAGCTGGTTGGCCTGCTCGGCGCCATAGAGATCGGTATCGCGGCCGCCTGGTGCAAAATTTGCCTTGAAAGGAGAAGGAAGATTTTCAGCGAAGATGAAAGATAAGCTGGCGTCTTGATAGATTATGCCGATGCCTGCGCTTGTCAGCGCATTCGACATCAGTGCAACTTTACTCTCAAGCTCCAAGTGCGCCTCGGCTCTCCGGTGATGACTGTTCACCAAGCCGCCTTTCCTCAATTCTATCTAACCGTGAAAAATCAATCGCAGGCATATGGCCCCAGTCAAGCACTTTGTGCCCGGTGAGGCCATAAGCAGCGTCCTGCGATAGACGGATGCTGGTAGCACCGCAACGCGTTTCTTCCGGCATGGTTCCACACCCGCCGGAAGATCATGATTAGGCAGCAACCTTGGTAGATTCGTTGAAGAAAAGAGCCTGACTGATCAGGGCTTTGACCATATCTGGGTTGAACGGCTTGGTTACCAGGAAGGTTGGTTCAGGACGCTCGCCAGTCAGCAGGCGTTCAGGGAATGCAGTGATGAAAATCACCGGGATGCTCGAGGTCTTCAAGATGTCATTGACCGCATCGATACCCGAGCTGCCATCGGCCAACTGAATATCGGCAAGAACCATGCTCGGTTGCGTTTTTTCATACAGGGCAACGGCTTCAGAGTGGGTTCTGGCAATGCCGGTCACACGATGGCCGAGGCTCTCGACCATCTGCTCGATATCCATTGCGATCAATGGTTCGTCTTCGATGATCATGATGTCGGTTGCGACCTGACGGGAAATTTCGCTCGATGCAACGTCAAGAAGACCCATGGCTTCGTCTTCCCGGACTTCGAGAATGTCAGCGATCTCAGGCACTCTAAAGCTTTCGACCGAAGCCAGCAAAAATGCCTGGCGAGCTAATGGCGGAACCTTGGCGAGGTTGATCGTCGCACGCTGCTCCCAAGCGTAAGGAGAAGCAGGCTCAGGGATCTGCACTGCAGTGGAACCAAACAATTTCGTGAAAAGTTTATAGAGCGCAACACGGTCGTTAGACGTATCCGGGAAGATGCTCAGGTCCGCTATGATGGCTTCAAGAACAGCGGCAACATAGGCATCGCCAGAAGTTTGAGTGCCGGTGAGTGCGCGGGAATAGCGGCGCAGGTAGGGAAGGTGCGGCGCGATTCTTGTTGAAAGTGTCATTAAAGGCTCCCGTCTGCGGGTCGTGGACAGACCCTAATAGGCAATAAAACGCAGCTTCCTAAAAAAAGTTCCGCCCCGCTCGGGAACTTTTTCACGCCTTCCGCATTGTTCATGCCGACTAAGTCATGGCAAAAGTGAGCGAAGATGAATAGCTTTGAGCGCAGGTACACTGACAGAAGCGCAGCGGATGAAATCCCGCATCGTGACGCCTCGTTGCGTGCTGTCAACCAAGGCCAAAGGCACCCATCAAGAAGTGAAGAGTTAATGACCGCAAAAACGAACGATGATCCTGAAAGCCAGGCTCCGAATAACCGCTCCGGCGATATTCTCGATCCTAGCAATCAGATAGGCGTGAAATTGCGGTCGCTTTATGCTGCAGCACAGGATGAGGCTATTCCGGATCGGTTCCTGGATCTTCTCGAGAAGCTCGATCAGGCGGAAATGATGTCTTCTGCCAAGACCGGCAAGTGAGGAGACCTTGATGTCGCAGCAGCAGACAAGTTTCAAAAGAGAAATGCTGGCGGCCTTGCCCAGTCTTCGCGCATTTGCGATTTCGTTAATCGGTCGTCACGACCGTGCAGACGATCTGGTGCAGGATACCATCATGAAAGCTTGGGCCAAGCAGGATCACTTTGAGATGGGTACGAATATGAAGGCCTGGCTCTTTACGATCCTGAGAAACGAGCTCTACAGCCAAATGCGCAAGAGTGGCCGTGAAATCCAGGATAGCGACGGGCTGTTTACCGAGTCTATGGCGACACATCCGTCGCAATACGGCGCGCTGGACTTACAGGATTTTCGCAAGGCTTTGGAGCAACTTCCAGCGGATCAACGTGAAGCCATCATTCTCGTGGGAGCCTCGGGCTTTTCCTACGAAGAAGCAGCTGAGATCTGCCAATGTGCCGTTGGAACAATCAAAAGCCGCGTGAACCGTGCCCGCCAGCGCCTACAGGAACTGTTGCAGATTTCCGGTGAAGTTGAGTTTGGACCTGACGCCACATCGGCGCCGCTTACATCGAAGGCCTTTGCTTTCTAAGGCCGTGTCAGATGGGAACACCAAAGGCTGTCCTGCTTGTAGCAGGGCCGCCTTTTTTCATGGCGGTCTTCTGAGCCACGTAAGAATTGCGCCGCTAATTTAGCCCACGTTCTTAATGTGTTAGGTCAATGCAGTGTCTGTGGACACACTTACAGGTCCGGCTGGCCTGTTTCCGAATTCATCCAGGAACGGTCTTGATGAAGCCTGCGTAGGCGCATGCCGACCAGTACCAGCCGACAATCGGATAATACGAGCTTGGGAAAGACAAGTTAGGGCGTTACCGGAACAAAGAGGGTAAGGCCCAGGCTGTAAGTTCCACTGCGATGAAATGATCCAATAAAAAAGCCGCCAAGAAGCTGGCGGCCTTCGGCATTCGTTCCCTTTGAGGATCAGTCGTCGTCGCCTTTACCAATAAGATTGGCGGCAACGAGAGCCGCAAGAATGCCTGCCGTAAGAAGCGGCTGGCCTCGGATAAAGCTCAAGCCCAGCGCTGCTGCACTTTGTACGACCGCTTTGCGTTCCCGCGCGCGGCGAGCATCCCGTGCATTGAAGATTGCCATGATGATAAACATGACAATGGCAATAAGCACTGCACAGGCTGCCAGAAAAAGAGCTGCTTCTACGGGCCCGTAAATATGCGCCAACCAAATTGTTCCGGCTGTGACGGCAAGAACATATGCAGTTAGAAGAAAAAAGACTGCTATGCCGACAAGGATACCGTTGCGCTTAACCCGCGCAACGGTTGAATGAATGCCTGGGCCCATTAGGGTGCCCAATATTGTTAATAGCATCGGTGCTCCTAGCGACGCGCGAGGAGGGCGACAGCCAGTCCAACAGCGGCAGCAGCGCCAACTGTGGCGAGCGGATGGCGGCGTACGGTTTTGCTGACCTCAGCAGTGCCGCGACGATAGCCGCGGTGAAGCTCATTGAGAAGGTCTTCGCCACGCGCTAGAAGCTCTTCGTAGCCTTCTGTCGCCTGCGAACGAACTCTCTCGCCTTGACGGCGTGAGTTCTTGCCGATGAGTTGAGAAAGGCTGCCGATTTCTTCACGCAAAGAAGCGATCTGATCTTCGATGGTGGACTCGATATCGCTCAGCATGCCATTGGCATTGCGGCGGCCACGGACGGACTGGAAAAGGGAAGAAGCCATGATTTTTGCTCCATAACTGGGGCGTTTCGCCCGTTGAAAAATACGAAGGCAAGGGGAGCCTGACGCAAACATCTCGCTCTCTCACCAAGTCAGTTCAAAAACGTACGACGCCTGAAAAGGTTCCTTCCAGCGTTGCTACAGTACTAAACCCCCAAATTTACATCTTGATATCGATCAAACCGGACGGTCAGTGACGACCCGAGCTAGGCATTGCCGGCCCAGTCACGCGCGCTCGATGCCGATTTCCATCAGCATCAGTTGTTGTCCGCCAAAGATAATATACGATCACGTTAAATAACTTGACTTTATCAGTCATCAATTTCTAAACACGAATAGATGACACAGTTAGTCTAGTTTCTGAGAGGTCTTCGATGCGTGCTTTGGCCCGACAAAAACGGCAAGTTGCCGCCAGTCTTTTTGGTCTTCTTGGTTTCGTTCTGTCTGAGAGCGCGGCGATGTCGCAAACGCAGTCACCCGTCTCGCCCGGTTCGACCGAGCAAGTGCTTGAGGTCGAGCTAAATGCACTTGGTCAATTGCAAAATGGCTGTGCGGCGACCTTCGTGCTGACGAACCGTCTTGGCGCGCCAATCCGTAAGGTCTCCTATGAACTCGCCTTTTTCAACGACAAGAATGTCGTCGATAAGATCACGACGATCGATTTCGGCGAAATCCCGCAAGACAAGACGCGGGTGCGCAAGTTCAACTTACCCAATGTGACATGTGCTGGCGTCAAGCGCATCGTCGTCAATGACGCGCCTGCCTGCGATGGACCAAGTGCGCGCGCCTGTCTGGATATGCTGAGAACGCGCTCTCAGGTCTCTGTTCCCTTCGAAGGATGAGGTTGTGGCCGGCAAGGCCGCATCGTTGAGAACCTGGAGAGGCTAGAATGGCAAGAGCGATGCGATCTGCCAAGGTTGATGGCATGCAGCGTTGGAGTGCTGCCCAGGACGGGCAGGGCATCGATCGCCTGCCAGGTCACGAGATCTCGGATCTTGCAAATGCGCCGCGCCTTCCAGAACCCGAAGCTGTCATTCATTATAGGCGCCATGCCGAGATCGGCGCATTCCCTCAAAGTCCTTCGATTGAAGCTCAGGCAGCGGCAAATGTCCCTTCCGTGGCGATCGACCTTGCAGACAAGGCGGCGCTTCGACATCCGCTGCGTGAGCGGCTCCTGGCTGTTTGCGGCAGCTCGCTTTTCCTTCATAGCGCACTCGTCGTCGCTCTGATGACATTTGTCAGTGCGCCTTTGCCTCTAAACGACGAGGCCGGCGAAGCGGTCGAGGTCATCATGATTGGGGATGCCGACACCGACCAAGTCGCTGCCGGTCAGGAAAGCGTGGAAGCGCAGCCCCAGGAGGTTACACCCGAAGCGGTCGTGCCTGACATCATCCAGCCTCAGCCTATGGAGGAGATGAAGGCGCAACCCTTAGAGGCTGAGACTGCACCGACCGCTCCGGTCGCGCCAACTGAGACCGTGACGCGAATTTCCCCCGAAACGGTGACAGCCAGCGAGCCGGAGGTCCTCACATCACAGGGTCCGGCCGAGACGTCCGTCGCCCAACCTATGGCGCCGGAAGTCGTTCAGCCGCTTCAACCAGCGCCGCAGCAGGACGCTACTGCGATTCCGGTCGAACCGCCGACGCCAAGTGAAAAGCCGCAGATCGCGCCGCCACCCAAATCCCAAAATCGAAAGAGTGTGAAGCCTGAACCGCTAGTCAAAAGCCAGCCCCAGCAAAAGCCTCGTCGCGCTGCGTCCGGCTCCAAGGGCGACGCGAAGGAGGATAAGAAGAAGGGCGTTGCAGATGGAAGTGAGGCCGGAACCTCGTCGCGCGCCGTGGCCGGCGCTGGCAAGGGAAATGGCGAGGGCAGCGCTGCCGTGCGTGGTTATCCCGCCAAGGTCAATGCAAGAATACGCCGCTTCATGCGGATACCCGGCCAGTACAAACGGATGAGCGGGCTTCTCAATGCGCGTGTGAACATCACCATTCAGAAAGACGGCAGTCTAAGTGCGATTTCACTCGTCCGCAGCACGGGAATACCCGAGNTCCCGCCAAGGTCAATGCAAGAATACGCCGCTTCATGCGGATACCCGGCCAGTACAAACGGATGAGCGGGCTTCTCAATGCGCGTGTGAACATCACCATTCAGAAAGACGGCAGTCTAAGTGCGATTTCACTCGTCCGCAGCACGGGAATACCCGAGCTCGATCAAGCCGTACTGGAAAGTCTTCGGCGCGCTGCGCCCTTTCCCGAGCTTCCGGAAGAATGGACGAAGCCGGTCTGGTCCTTCACGCAGGAGGTTCAGATCAACGGACGGTAAGGCCCGCTCCGGCTAGATTCGTCTCCGATTTAAAATATGATAAAAATAATCCACTTTATACTTTACTGAGAAATTCAAGTTTCATAAGGTCAGGCGGCGTTGCAAGGCGCGAGGGTTCAAAACGGGATGGAGTCGATGGCAAGAAAAATGAAGAAGGCAGCCAGGCACAATGAGCCTGCGAAACAGACGCAGGTAGCTGCATCTCAGGAGCTCGGCGAGGCGACAGGTGTCCGCAGCTTTCTTTATGTCGGCGGACGCGATTGCCAGGTCGCGCATTTGCGGCAGATCGCGAGCAATTTCGGAGCGGAATTGATCCATCACGACGGTGGATTGCGCGAAGCGGTCTCACGGATCGATACGGTTCTGCCGTCCGTCGACTGCGTTTTCTGCCCAATCGATTGCATCAGCCATGACGCTTGTCTGCGCGTGAAGACGGGTTGCAAGAAGTTCGGCAAAGCCTTCATCCCGTTGCGAAACGGGAGCAAATCCAGCCTTGAGCGCGCGCTTCAGACCATGCGTGAAAGAGATACGGCGCGATGAGATCCTTCGAGGCCGACCAGTTGATCGGGTTGCACAAGCTTTCCGATAGGGATGGTTCGGGTATGGTACCGGAACTTTACGCCCTCATTCAGGACAGGGAAAATACGCGGCTCGGATGGTCCAACGTTGTTCTTTTTCCCGCCTGGGAGGCGCGAATGCCGGGCGAAGAACCTGCAAAGCCGTTGCAAATTCCTGCCAAAGGCGGCACCGTTCTGCCGTTCCCCACGAAAGTGGCGGCGCATTTTGCAGGACGTGCTCAGGGAGAATGATTGATGTTTATTGCCATGAACCGTTTCAAAGTTGCTGAAGGCTCGGAAAGCGATTTCGAGGAGGTATGGCGCAAACGGGATTCCAGTCTTGCCAACGTCCCGGGTTTCGTGGAGTTCAAGCTCCTGCGTGGCAGGGCCCATCCCGACGAGGGATATAGGCTTTATGCATCGCATTCGGTGTGGCGCAGCGAAGAAGACTTCCTCGAATGGACGCGCTCGGAGAACTTCCGTGCCGCTCACCGAAGTGCGGGCGACAGGCGGGATATGTATAAGGGCCCGCCCGTATTCGAAGGTTTTACTGTCGTCGAGGGAGCCTGACACCGACCGCGGCAAATGTCAGGCCGCGTGATTGATATCTTCAATTCGGTGCGCCGTGCCGCGTCTCAAACGTCTTTGGTGCGCAGAATACTGCTCGCTGCAAGCGAAAGCCAGCCGAGCATCATGGCCCACCCACCGGTCGGCGCGGCGTAGGGAAACAGGCCGCTGCCGAGGAGGCGCAGCGCCACGAGATCGCCGGCAAAGAGCAACGTTCCCAAGATCATCAAGGTGCCTGCAAGAGCAGCGGTCCTCACGGCTCGCCCTGCCAGCGCAAGGGCAAGAAGCGCCGGCGCATGCGCAAGACACATGGCCGAGGCGAAGGCGAAGAATTTGGGGTCGCCGCCGCCGTGGGCGGAGGCCGCCGCAAGACCCACACCCGCACACCCGAAGAGACCGGAAAAAACCAGAAAAATGCGTGTGGCTTTCGACATCTGGGTCATCATGCGTCATCCCTGTTCTGCATATGATGCGCCAGACGCTCGATCGGGGGCCAGATGATGTCTCTGAACTTTTGGTTTTCAATGGTCTCGTCCAGCGCTTTACGGAAACAAAGAAGCCACTCGTCACGCTCGCGTGCGCCGATCGGCGCGATAAAGTGCCGAGAGCGCAACCGCGGGTGACCGTATTTCTCGACATAGACGGGCGGGCCGCCAAGATAGCCGGTCAGATATTCGTAAAATTTTTCTTCGCTGCCTTTCAGGCTGGGCGGATGGACAGCACGCACGTGGTGCGCCTCGGGTAGGCTGTCCATCAAGGCATAAAAGCGTGCCGACAGCGCTCGTACGGCCTTATCCCCGCCGATCGCGTCATACAGAGTGATGACCTCTTCTGCCAAAACGAATACCTAATTCCGTTACCTCAGTGCTTCATGCCACGGAGCATGTCTTGGCTGCAACTCTTTGCGGCTGCGGCATTTTGAAAGATGAACCTGAACGACGTTCTGATGTCGCCGTTTGGCCTGTTCTTTCCTTCCAAACTAGGGAGGATAAAGATGGCGCTGGACGGCTATGTCGGTGCGAGTCGGAAACAAGACAAGCAAGGAGCAATCACGTGAGTCCTCCCATGATCTACGGTATGCTTTTCCTTGCAATTGTTCTCGAGGTGATTGGCACGACGGCGCTTCAAGCTTCGCAGCAGTTTACCCGCCTATGGCCGACGCTCATCATGGCGGCCTGTTATTGCAGTGCCTTTTACTGCCTCTCGGTGACGCTCAAAACAATTCCCGTCGGGATCGCTTATGCGATCTGGAGCGGTTTGGGGATTGTGTTGATCTCCATTGTCGGGCTCGTTTTCTTCAAGCAAAAACTCGACCTGCCGGCCATTTTGGGACTTGGTCTCATCATCACAGGCGTCCTCATCGTCAATCTGTTTTCGAAATCGATCCAGCACTGACATATGTCGCGCGGAATTGGTTTCACAGAAGATGCTTAGTTCTCTATCCAAGGTAAATTGTGGGAGATCCTCTCCATGCGGATCGACTTCCGCTTGTGATCAAGCTCGCTTCTCCTGCCGTCCTGATGTTGCCATGAAGGGCTGTAAGCGTCTTTTCAAACGGTGGTGATAGCCTATGTTCAGGCTAAGAGAATCACGACCCAAGCTAGTCGAAACGCGCCGCCAGAACGGCCACGCACATGACGCAAAAGGAGCGATAATGCCGATTCGCACGGTTGTCTGGGGTGAAAATATTCATGAACATACCAACGAGGTGGTTCGCGGCATCTATCCCGAGGGGATGCATACCACCATTGCCAACGCCTTGAACGCCGATCCTGAGATTGAAGCAACGACAGCAACGCTGCAAGAGCCGGAGCATGGCTTGTCGGCAGAGCGCCTTGCGGCCACTGACGTCCTGACTTGGTGGGGTCACAAGGATCATGGTTCCGTATCGGATGCCGTTGTTGAACGCGTTGCCGAACGCGTCTGGGAGGGCATGGGCTTGCTCGTGTTGCATTCGGCGCATTTCTCGAAAATCTTCAAGCGGCTGATGGGCACACCCTGCGCCTTGAAGTGGCGCGAGGCAGGAGAACGTGAACGGATTTGGACCGTTAATCCGGGTCATCCGATCGCTGCTGGCATCGGCGAGCATTTCGAGCTTGAAAACGAGGAAATGTACGGCGAATTCTTCTCGGTGCCCGAGCCCCTGGAAACCGTGTTCATTTCCTGGTTCCAGGGCGGCGAGGTCTTCCGCTCAGGTATGACGTGGCGTCGCGGCGCCGGCAACATTTTCTATTTCCGTCCCGGTCATGAGACCTATCCGACCTACCATCAGGATACGGTCCAAAAGGTCCTCGTGAATGCGGTAAAGTGGGCCTACAATCCGCACGCCAACTTTAGACAAGTGACCGAAGCGCCAAACGTACCCGTGGAGAAGGCGCTCGAGCCGATCACGGAACGCGGTCCCAAACTTCATAAGGCCGGGGAAGCCGGCTATCGCTGAGAGGCATTCAATGCGACTTCTTGTTCTTGGAACAGGCGTGATGGCGAAAAACCAGCTCGCCCATTTTTCCCGTATGGATGGTGTCACACTGGCGGGCGCCGTTGATCTTGACGCCACCCGCCTTGCTGCTTTTGCTGATACTTTCGGCATCGAAAAGCGCTTTGCGACCTTGGAAGAGGCGCTGGCATGGGGTGAGTTTGATGCCGCCACCAACATTACGCCCGATCGTGCCCATCATCCAACGACCATGGCCTTGATCGCTGCAGGCAAGCACGTCTTTTGTGAAAAGCCGCTTGCAGAAAATTACGACAAGGCGCTCGAAATGACCGAGGCGGCGGAGGCGGCCGGAGTCATTAACATGGTGAACCTGACTTACCGCAACGTCTCGCCGCTACAGCGGGCGCGCGAAATGGTTCTTGCAGGTGAACTTGGCACCATCAAGCACGTAGAAGCCTCCTATTTGCAGAGCTGGCTCGTCTCCCGGGCCTGGGGCGATTGGCGCACGGAGTCGACGTGGCTCTGGCGTTTGTCGACCGGCCATGGATCCAATGGCGTTCTCGGAGATATCGGTATCCATATCCTGGACTTTGCAGCCTATGGCGCGGCAACCGACGTGGACCATGTCTTCGCGCGCCTGAAGACCTTCAACAAAGCGCCGGAAGAACGCATCGGCGATTACACGCTCGATGCCAATGACAGTTTCACCATGGCTGTCGACTTTGCCAATGGCGCACTGGGCGTCGTGCATGCCAGCCGGTGGGCGACGGGCCATCTCAACGAACTGAAGCTGCGCGTCTACGGCGAAAAGGGTAGTCTTGAGGTCATCCACCGGCCGAATGGGGCCGAACTTCACGGCTGCCTCGGCGAAGATGTGGAGACGGCAACCTGGCGTCCTATCGAAGCGCCGCCCGTACCCACCAATTATCAGCGTTTTGCCGATGCAGTGGCAAACGGCACACAGCCTGACCCCAATTTTCGGCATGCGGCCAATCTCCAAAAGGTGCTCGATCTTGCGATTGTGACCGAAAGGGAACGTCGTGAACTGAAAGTCTAACCGGATTGCCGCGCCCGAAGTCCGTTCGAGCGCGGCTGTGCCCGCTTTATCGCGGTCGGGCGGCTTCTGCGCATTTGCCAGCAAGTATTCGCAACGCATGCTGCTTTGCCGGTCTGACACTGTCAGAGGGTGGATTGAAACTTCGCTGGCTCAGGAATATCTCTGGCAACAATCGGCATGAACAGGCGACATCCTTAGCTATCTTTGATCGATATCTGCTCTTGCGTCACGCCGCGCGTTGTTCGTATGTAACCTTCACGGAAAACTCTTCTTATTCGCATTGGATGATTCAATGACCGACGGCACAGCTGATACTCTTTCCAAGACATCAGGTTCCAAGCAGGATGGCCAAACCTTTGGCACGACAGGCATTGCCCCGATGGAAAGACCGAGCGCCGTCACGCGGTTCTTCATGGGGATCGTTGCTTGGGCTGAGAAGCTCAATTACAAATATGCCAAGCTTGGCAATCCGCCAGTCTACGAAAATGCCACCTTTCCCTGGGCTGCCGAAGTGGAAAAGGCATGGCCACAAATTCGTGTCGAACTCGACAAGGTGCTGGTGCGCAAGAACGAGCTGCCGTCTTTCCAGGATATCTCGACTGACGTGAAGACCATTTCCACGGACAATGGTTGGAAGACCTTCTTCCTCCTTGGCTTTGGCGTAAAATCCGAACAGAACATCAAGGCGTGCCCAGCGACATGGAACGCCGTTCAAAAGATCCCCGGATTGAAAACAGCAATGTTTTCGATATTCGAGCCAGGCAAGCATCTGCCGGCCCATCGCGGTCCCTATAATGGCGTGCTGCGTCTTCATCTTGGCATGATCGTTCCGGAGCATCAGGGCGACGAGATCGCTATTCGCGTCAAGGACAAGATCTGCCATTGGCAGGAAGGCAAGGTGCTGATCTTTGATGATGCCTACGAGCACGAGGCCTGGAACCACACGGATAAGACACGCGTCGTTCTATTCGTCGACTTCGTCAAGCCGCTGCGCTTCCCGGCGCGGCTCGTCAACTGGATGCTGATGAACCTTGCGATTTTCACGCCTTTCATTCAGGAAGGCCTCGACAATCATAAAGAATGGGAAAAGAAGTTCTACGCAGAAGCGGAAGCCATGCGCAATCGCGCTCGGCCATAAGGTTTTTTGCGTTCGTCTCGTTCGACTGCCTTCGCACCATAAAAGGTGCGATGGCCCAGCCGTATCACAAGACGTGTTTCATTAACGACCGTTTTCGTCCATCGGCGTGGTTTACCGATTGCTGCTTTTTACTCTAAAACAGCTTAAGCAGACAGAATCGCATCGCATCTGCAGATTTTGCATATGCCTTCCATCAGCGAAGTCTATAATAACAATTCGACGACCTTCTTCAGCCTGCTTCGTCAGTGCCGGCTATATGTTTAGGAGGGCGGGCTTGATTGAAGTCCGCCAACAGCATGGTTCAGCCTACCGAGATCCGCCCGCAAGATGTTACCTCCGTGGACAACGAAGGGATCTGGCCGGTGCGGCGCAGTCGCGTTATTGATTGGCTCATCAATGAGACGAGCAACGAACGCTATATCGACAATATTATAGTGGCCCTTTGCGACAAGCTGGTAGAGGCGGGCGTCGCCCTTGATCGCTGCAGCGTCCATTTCAGAACTCATCACCCCCAATGGCACGGCGCACGCGTTCTTTGGCGCCTCGGCATGACCGAGGCTAAGATCACCACCTTCGCCTATGGGGTGGAAAACAGCCCGCAATTCGTCAACAGTCCGATCAATGCCGTATTCCAGGGGGCTGCGGAAGTGCGCACCGAGTTGGAAGAACTCGATGAATTCGATGATTATTACGCCGAGTTCAAGCAGCAGGGCTATACCGAATATGTGGCCTGGCCAATGCACCACACCTTCGGCCGCCGGCATGTGGCGACTTTTGTCACCAAACGCGTGGGCGGCTTTCGTGAAAGTGACATTATCGCCTTGAAAGACGTTTTGCCCGCTCTGACGCTCGTGACGGAAATTCGAACCAAGAACATCCTGGCGCGGACGATGCTGGAAACCTATGTGGGACCGCATGCCAGCGAGCAGGTTCTCGCCGGCGCCATCACGCGCGGCAGCGGATCGACCGTTAGCGCTGCCATCATGATCTGTGATTTGCGGGGCTTCACCCATATCTCGGATATGTGGCCGCGCGACGATGTGATCGAGCTCCTTAACGCCTATTTCGATGCGATCAGCGAACCGATCGAGCGCCACGGCGGCGAGATCCTGAAGTTCATGGGCGATGGCCTTTTGGCGATCTTTCCGCTCGATAAGGACCAGGCCTGTCTTGATTTGCTGCAGGCCATCCGAGAAGGCCGCGAGGCAATCAATGCGCTCAACGATGCCAATCGCGATGGCGCCAGGCCGCATCTCGACTACGGTGTGGGCGTGCATATCGGTGATGTGATGTACGGCAATATCGGATCGCGCAAGCGGCTTGATTTCACCGTGATCGGACCCGCCGTCAACATCGCATCTCGTCTCGAAACACTGACGAAGCAGGTCAAGCGGCCGGTGCTGCTATCGCGCGCGTTTGTCGATATGGCTGGTTGCGAGGATATCGATAGGCTCGGAAGTTTTCTGCTGACAGGGCTGGATGAGCCGGTTGAGGTCTTTGCGCTCCGTTAGCGCGCTTGTCCATCTCTCGGCATACGATGACCGCTCCCGGTCTTGTTGGAAGCATAATCTTGTCAGGCCCTCGTGAGAAAAAGACTGTAACAGGCATGACTTACCCTAGCAAACGCCGAAGGAGGCCTTGATGTCGACAACCACCCGCATCTCCAACAAGTATTTATCTGTTGAGGTCAGCGAGCTTGGGGCGGAGATGCAGTCGCTGCAGACAGCGGATGGACGCTCGTGGCTGTGGAATGGAGATGCCGCCTTTTGGACGGGTCGTTCGCCGATTTTGTTTCCAATCGTTGGAAAGGCGCCCGACAACAAGGTGTCGATCGAAGGCAACCAATACGAACTGGCCCAACATGGGTTCGCGCGGCGCTCGACCTTCGTGTTGGATGAGTCGGATGAGAGCATGTGTCGCTTCGTTTTGTCATCCTCGGATGCAACTCGCTCGGTTTATCCGTTTGAGTTCTCGCTGGCGGTAACACATCGGCTTGACGGAGCTCGGCTTTCCGTGGAGGCGCAGGTCCGTAATCTTGACGCGCGCCCTATGCCTTTCGGGCTCGGTTTTCATCCGGCCTTCCTCTGGCCTCTGCCGGGTGCGGAAGGACATGAGCACAGGATCGTACTCGACAATGGTGGAGAGCCTCGGCTTGCCCATCTCGCCGATGGCCTTTTGACCGGCGACTTGCAGGCTTCTCCATTTCAGGCGGGGCGTCTGGTGCTCGCTCATTCCTTGTTCGACGCCGATGCACTGATTTTTCCGCAGGATGCGGGAGAAGGGCTACGGTATGAAGCAGAGGGCGGGCCGCAGCTTAAATTTACCTTCCAGAACCTGCCGAACATTGCCCTTTGGAGTAAACCGGGAAACGCGCCATTCCTTTGCGTCGAGCCGTGGCATGGTACGGCGGCTGAAGCTGGAAAAGGCGATGCAATCACAGCGCGCCCATTCACCAATCTTCTTGCTCCTGGCGAGACCGAGCAATTCGGTTTTACGGTAGCGATAGAGGGCTGAAGTCGTTGGATCATCTGGCCGGCTCGGGATCGGACCGCGCCGGCTATCCAAAATCAGGCTCGTTGTTGGTCGTGCGAAAGGCGGGTGGTTTCCGTCTCTGACATATCGAGACTGTTCAGCAGTTCTTTCACCAGCTGGGAAATCCGGTCGGCGGATGTGCCTTTGGCATATTCTTCTTCCATACGACGTCTTACCAGTTTTTCGATCTCTGACATATCTGTCACCTCGTTTATCCGGCGCAGATCTTATGTTGGACCTGTCAGCTGGAGGAACAAGTTACAAATCTGTCATCATCCGGACGAAGACGTAAATTATCATTTTATATCAGGGCGTTACGGATATGCATCACATGTATTTGAAAGAGATCTCACGTGTTGCATGAGCACCCTCAGTGGGACTCGTCAACCTCGGTCGGATGCGCTGTTTTCAACATTCCTCTGTAAATGCCAGGAATAGAACCTTCAATCGGAATTGCCCCCACGCTATGACGGTAAAACTCCATTGGGCCTGCGCCGCCGATCACGCCATAGGGGTAGCCTTGGGCGTACATGTCGAGAAGGGTGGTAAGAAGAAGAGCGTGACCAATGCCTTTGCCGCGTGCTTCTTGGTCGACGCCTGTCGGACCGAAAAAGCCTTTGGCTGTTGCGTCATGGCAGGCAAAGCCCTGCAAAATGCCGTTCTCTACGGCGATGAAGCAGGTTGGCGGCTGGCGCATTGCGGCCGCCGTTGCCTCGGCGGCCCAGCCCGCACCAAAGCGCGGCTCGATCCAGTCCGTCAGTGCCTTCAGTTCCGGCACCAGCAGGCGCCGGATCGTGATGCCCTGATCAGCCATCCGCTTGTTCAGCGCTTCATCGGGCTTAAGCTCGTAGAGCTTAACGAGCATGTCCATCTAGCAAATCCTCCAAGAAATATTACTTCAACCCTTTACCGCCCCCGCGGTGAGGCCCGCCACAATCCGTCGTTGGAAAATGAGGACGACGATAATGAGCGGCAATGTAACGGTCACAGATGCGGCCATGATTTGTCCGAATGGATATTCATAGCGATTGTTGCCGGCTATGAGGCCGATGGCCACCGGCACGGTGCGATTTTCGTCCGTCAGCGTAAAGGTAAGAGCGAAGAGAAATTCGTTCCAGGCGAGGATGAAGGCGAGGATGCCCGTGCTCGCCAATGACGGGCCCATCAACGGCAGAAGAATTTTTGTGAGGATGCGGAAATGCGAGCAGCCGTCGATGATGGCGGCCTCTTCCAGTTCACGCGGGAATTCGCGGATGAAGGTTGTCAGGATCCAGGTGGTAAAGGGTACCGTCGACAGAAGATAGGTCAGGATCAGCGCACTGGGACGATTGAAAAGACCCATCCAGTTGATCAACTCGAACATTCCGGAGAGCACGACCACCTGCGGGAAGATCGAAATCATCAGGACAATCAAGAGGACTGCGCGGCGCTGCGGAAAGTCGATGCGGCCAAGCGCATAGGCGGCGCTGAGACCGATGACCAGTGAGAAAAACGTCGTTGCAACGGCCACATAGACGGAATTCACGAGCGATCCCATGAAAACGCTATTGTCGAGCAGTTGGCGGTAATAGGTGAAGTTGAATGCCGGAAGTAGTGCCGATCGGAAAAGCTCTGCGCCCTGCTTTGTCGAGGAGACAAAGGCCCAGTAATAGGGAAAGAGCGTGTAAATCATGACCAGGAACAAGGCGGCCATCTGTAGCGCAACACCGAGCCTGCGCCGCATCCGATAATAGGATGGGGAGCGGCGAGGGGCGCGCTTGAAAGAAATTTCCGACATCCTCACGTCCCCGCAGCTTTATCGAGGCGCAGAACGCCGATGATGACGATGGCGACCAGGCCCACCAGCAGGAAGACCCATGTGGAAGCCGCAGAACCGACGCCAAGCTCTTGAAAGCTGATCAGCCGGTCGCGTGCATAAATGGAAACCGTCATGACGCTCTCATTGCTGGCGGCGATGACGTAGGCAAGGTCGAACATACGCAGCGCGTCCAGCATGCGAAAGAGAACGGCGACGCCGATCGCGGGGCGCAAAAGAGGCAATGTGATTGACCGAAAGCGTTTCCAGGCAGGAATGCCGTCGACTTCTGCAGCTTCGAAAATTTCCGAGGAGATAAGTTGCAGTCCGGCCAGGATCAGCAGAACCATGAAGGGCGTCGTCATCCAGACATCCGCAAAGATCAGCACGCCCATCAAGAGTGAGCCACCGGCCGTCCATGCTATTCCATGGTCGATGATGCCGAGCCTCACCAGAATCTCATTGAGCACACCGAATTGATCGTTGAGCATCCACTCCCAGATCTTTGCCGATACGACAACCGGAATGGCCCAAGGGACGAGGATCGCCGCCCGCGCAATGCCTCTTCCGGGAATGGCCTGATTGAGCAGAAGGGCAATCATCAGGCCGAGTACGGTTTCCAAGGCGACCGAGATCACCGCGAAGATGGCGGTATTGCGAACGGCGATCCACCATGTGCGATCGGTAATGACCTCAATGAAATTCGCGAAGCCAACATTCGAATAGGTCGAGAGATCGTCGAGGAAGGCATCCGTGAAAGAAAAATAGATGCTGCGGATGAGTGGCCATGCCGCGACCAGAATGAGGATAAAGACAAGCGGCGTCAGAAAGAGCCAGGCCGCTCTGTGATCGCGACGGGCAAGACGCTCGCTCATGCGCTCATCTCCTCATCGTCGAGGGCAGCAGTTGCGGAGATGCGTTTCTCCGCCTCATCGAACACAAAGACAGCGCTGTCGGCAAAGCCAAGGCCGACTCTGGTACCGATCAGCCGCCGCGCCGGTGGAAAGGCCGCTCGTGCCACCCAAAGGGCGTCACCATCAAGTCGGATATAGGCAAAATGCTCGTGGCCAAGATCTTCGACGCGTTCGAGAATCCCGGTTAAACGGCCTTGGTCGGCTGCAACCAGGCTCAAGGCTTCAGGACGGATGCCGATCGAATGCGGTTTGCCATTCGCAGCCAGAGCGGCAATATCGAACGACGGCGCTTTTATGTGCGACAGGAGCAGGAAATTCATCCGCGGGCTGCCGATGAAGCCGGCAACGAAGCGATTTTGTGGACGGCGATAGAGCTCTTGCGGCGTGCCGACCTGTTCGACGCGCCCTTGATTGAGCACGACAATCCTGTCTGCCAATGTCATGGCCTCGGACTGATCATGAGTCACATAGATCATCGTCGTTTTCAGCTCGTCGTGCAGCCGCGCGATTTCCATGCGCATTTCCATCCGCAGATCGGAATCGAGGTTGGAAAGGGGCTCGTCGAACAGAAATATTTCCGGCTGACGAACCAGCGCCCGGCCGATCGCCACGCGCTGTCGCTGGCCGCCGGAAAGTTCACGCGGGCGCCGTTCGAGAAGATGGTCAACCTTTAGCATTTTCGCGACGGTGTGGACCTTGTCCGCAATCGCCGTGCGCGAGATGCCCATGGTTTCAAGCGCAAAGCCGATATTGCGGGCGACATTCATATGCGGATAGAGCGCATAGGACTGAAACACGAAGGCAACGCCGCGCTGGGAGGCGGGCACGTCCGTGACATCCTCGCCGCCAATTTTGACGTGTCCTGATGTTGCCGGGACAAGGCCGGCGACGATGCGCAAGAGAGTGGATTTACCGCATCCCGACGGGCCGACAAAAACGACGAATTCGCCGTCGGATACTGAAAGATCAATTCCACGAATGACGGGATGGGTGCCGAAACTTTTGGAGACGGCCTGGAGAGAAACTGATGCCATTGCACAAACCTGTTGGAGCCGGAAGCGAGAGGCTCTGCAAAGAGAGCCTCCCGGCGATATGATGGCTCGGCCTCAGCGGCTTTCCTTCAGCTTTTCCAGCCGCGACGCGAGACTTTTCAGGGTGCTTTCGGTGTTTGCGCTGCCTGACAGGATGTCGTGAACGGCGCGATAGAAGGCCTGCGAAACGCGGTTGTAGCTGGTGCCCGTGTAGCCCGATGGACGAACCGCACTATCGGCAAAGGCTTGTTGGTTGTCCTTCAGGAATGGGATTTTGGCGAGAACCTCAGGATCGTTGTAGAGCGACTGGATCGACGGGTTGAAGGCAGACTGAACGGCACGCATCTTTTGCATGTCGGTGCCGGTGATGAAATCGACGAAATCTGCAGCCACCTTCTGCTTGGTGCTGAACTTGGAGACGCCGTAATACATTGGGCCGAGGCAGCCGCTCGATTTTTCGCCGGCCTTTCCGACCGGCAGCGGCATCACGCCCACCTTGTCGACGATTGCGCTTCCAGCCGCATGCGAGGTTCCCCAAACATAGGGCCAATTGCGGTGGAAGACGGCGTTGCCGGCTTCGAAAATGGCGCGAGATGCTTCTTCGTCATAGCCGAGCACGCCTTCAGGTGTAATCGTACCGATCCAGCCCTTGGCGCGATCAAGAGCCTGGACGGCCTGGGGGTTGTTGATCGTGACTTTGCCGTCGTTGGAGATGATCGTGCCACCGCCGTTGGACGCAATCAATTCGATCGCATCGCAGGTCAGGCCTTCATAACTCTTGGCCTGCCAGACATAGCCCCACATGCCCTTGTTGCCGGCATCGCGCTCCTTGTCCTGGATTTCCTTTGCCGTTGCGGCGAGCTCTTCCCAAGTTTTCGGCGGCTGCTTGCCGTATTTTTCAAGCAGGTCCTTGCGGTAAAACATCAAGCCGACATCCATATAGGCCGGCATGGCGACGAGCTTACCATCAAGTTTGGCGGCTCCCAGGGTTGAGGCGAAATGCTTGTCCTGGTCTTCCTTCGGAATCATGGTGGTGAGGTCGAGCAGGTTGTTTTTGAACATGCCGAGCCAGATCACATCGAGGAACAGGACATCCACATCGGCGGATTTCGAGGCGAGCAGCTGCTGATAGATCGGAATAGCATCGTCTAATTGGGCCGGCATCTTGTTGATCTTGACCTCGTTGCCGGTCTTCTCATGCCAAGCTTTGGCGACATTGGTGCACAATTCGAATTCGGTCGGTGCGCAGAATGCGGAAATGGTTTCAGCCTTTGCAACTCCACCGGAAACACCGGCGAGAAGGGCAATAACGGCAAGACTTTTCTTCAGCATGAGCTGTTCCCTTTATGATGCTTTATGTCGTTGTGGGCAGTGAAGAATTGAGATGCTTGGAAGACTTTGCGGCTGCACCGGCCTTGGATTTAACACCGTGCATGTGCGATCGTCTCTGATGGATCTATTGGCGCGACATGCAATGGAAGAAGGCGCATTTAATCCCCGCTCATGACGCGGGTTGGAACATCGTGTTTCCCTCCATCTTATCACCTTGCCGACTGTGCAGGCACAGGCAGGACGTTCTGACGCCGGCCCTCCTGCTTCATGAGAATGAAGCAAAGGGCCGAGGAGTGCGTCAATCTGTCCACATCCCCCTCATGATGTCAACGCGAAATTTATAGTCTAAAAGCTGATTACAATTGAAATGAACGTTCCACTTTGGGCCGCATGCGGTCCTCTCGGGAAACGTTAAACGTGTCTTGAAACCTCGGGGACAGCGCTTTTGTCAGGCGATTCGTGATGCAGCGATGTCAGCTACTATTGAGAGAGCAAGGGAATCTGCGCTGCGTGCCTTTGGGAAAATGCCGATCGGTGCCTTGATCCGATCGAGATCGCTTTGGTTATAGCCGAGCTGTCGCAGTGATGCGCATCTGCGCTCATGGGTTCTCGTACTGCCAAGCGCTCCAATATAGAATGGATTGGCTTTTAGGGCTGCCTCAAGCACAGGCCGTTCCCGATCGATGTCATGATAGAGAATGACGACCGCCGTATCCCGATCAATGGAGGGCGCTGACGCAGCCGCGTCGTTGCGGTGCCAGACGCTGTATCCTGCTGCCTTGGCCAGACGTTCAACAGCGGCAGCTTCCAAAGACCCGCCATGGATCATCAGTTGTGGACAAGGCCGGTAGGAAATAGCGAAGGACTCGCCGTATTGCCCGGTCTCGACTGGTTCTTGCGCGATATCAAGGCGCTGCGCCGCAGCACTATAGAGGAGGGCTACCGGTTGGCGTGCCGCGAGTTTATCAAGCGCGGTGGATACAGCCTTGCTATCGCGCAGCAGATGAATGGCTAGGGTAATGCCGCCGCCGCACGGTAGAATGATATCGAAGAATGGCGATCCCTCTCCAAGCAGGAGCATTCTATCAGAGCCCTTGCCAAGTGCTGCGATGGCTTCGGCAGCCACGGCGGCTTCGGTGCAGCCGCCGGATACGTAGCCGCAGTAAAGGCCGTCTTCGCGCACGACCATCTGGGCGCCAAGAGGGCGGGCAGAACCGCCGCGGATCTCAATGAGCGTCACGAGAGCGGTTCTCACGCCCGCTTCAACCGATCGGACTGCATAAGCTAGAATGTCAGTTGCTTTATCGGAGTGAGACGCAGGGGAAGGCGCTATAGGCGTGTCAAGCACGACCGCGTTCCGCACATTACCTAATGGCGAGCCGATATGCGATTGCGGGTAATAGCTGTGGTCCACAGAATGCAGTTCGCCTGATCGCATTGCTCGCTTCTCTTTCAGTACGGCGCGCCTCTTGCGCAGTCTTCCATATGTGCGTCGCTTTGCTGACGATGCGCCACACCCGGCTACCATCTAGAATGGTCTGACGCAGATTAAGTTCAATTGGATGTGCGATCGATCCAATAGTGGCTAGACATTACGATCGCGTACGAGCAAACGCGCCGTCTCGCTTCGCTACGGCGTTGGATTGTCAATTCTCGCATGGCGAGATAGACGCGGATGATCGAGTTTTCATCCGGTGAGACAAACCGTTGTCGCCTCCTATGTCGGCAGCCGATTTGCCTCCTCCTGCACCGAATGTCTTTCGCTTTAAGCCCGGCTTCTGTGGCGTTCTGAGGGTTCCGGGGCCATGATGAGGCTTGGCGGGGGAAGCGCGTGTTCGTCGCCTTCAACGACGCTGGCGAGAAAATCGAGCGCGTTGCGCAAGCCATTCGCGGTATAGGGTTTCTCGATGGCACCCAACGCGCCGGCAAAATCTTCGGGTATGCGTTTCACATTCCCCGTGACGAACACGTAAGGGATTCCGCATTCCGCCAGATAGCGCCCGACATCGATCCCGGTCGGTCCATCCAAAAGGTGGATATCGACGAAAGCAAATTCCGGATGTTCGGCGTCGATGATTGATCTTGCAGCAAAACTCTCCATTGCTTCGCCGACAACATCATGTCCGGCAGCTTCTATTTCGCTCTCCAATTCGAGCGCCAGAAGGGTTTCGTCCTCGACAATCAATATTTTCAATGTTTCGGTCCACTTTCTTCTTCAACCATGAGCGTCACGCTGACGGTTGTCTGTCTGCCTTCCCTTTGCCGCTCAATGCGCGCATTGACCTGCTTGGCCGATGTCTCGAGCACCAGACGTCCAAAATCCTGTTCTTCAGGATCGACATCGACGGGCTCCGCCGTATCTTCAACTCGAATCAGGAAATGTCCGTTCAATCGTCTGACAGTCACTTTTATGTGTCCGCCGCCATCGCGAAGGCCTCGCCTTACCGCGTCGCCCACGAGTTCGTTGACGATCAATGCTAGCGGAGACGCCTTCACCGCAGGAACATAAACCGGCGACAGATCAAGCTCGACGTTGATGTCGTCACGCTTGAGCGCTTCCATCAGATCGATGACGAGTTCGCGCGTGAAATCTGCGATATCGAAGCGGGCAACATCATCAAGTGTGAAAAGCTTCCTTTGAACCGTGCTCAGCGCTTCGACCCTGTTCAGAACGGCAGCAAGGGTGTTGCGCACAGTTTCATCCTGGGTCAGCCTTGCGTGGAGTTTCACGATCGAAGCGATGGTCAAAAGGTTATTCTTCACGCGATGATCGACTTCGTGCACCAGAAGTGTCTTGGCCTCGAGCGCTAGCGTCAAATCTTTGGTTCGACGTGCGACTTCTTGTTCGGCCAGATGGCGTGCTGCTGCAAGCTCCGCTTCCTTGCTCTTGATATTTGTGAAATCAAGCTGAGAGGCGAAGAAGTAGATGACTTCGCCCTCATGATTCCGCACGGGACTGACAAAAAGCGCGTTCCAAAAGCTGCTGCCGTCCTTGCGATAGTTCAGGATGTCGATCGCGATGCTTTCTTGAGCGTGGATCGCATTCCTGATCTTGTCGACGGCACCACGGTCCGTCTCGGGCCCTTGAAGCAGCCTGCAATTATTCCCGATCAACTCGTCATTGCCGTAGCCGCTTAGATCATTGAACGCTTTGTTGCAGAAAATAATCGGGTTATCGTCCTGTCGGGGATCGGTAATGATCATCGGCATTCTTGTTGCCTTAAAGGCCGCCGCGAAGGGATCTTCAGGCAATCGGCTTCCCACGAGATCGTCGGATGCAAGTTGTGCCTCATTTTTCGATCTATCTTCGTTGCTCATCAACTACCTAATTTTATTCCGAAAAGAACATATCATCGCGACTGAAAATGTTCCAAGCCTCGGCAATTAGAGGCCAAAAGTGATGGTGCAAGGGGTAGGGGGAATTAAAGCTGTTGTGCGGAATGCTCTAGAAAAATGCATGTCAAAGCCAGATTAATGGCATCTGCATGTATCTTTTAATCTTATACTAACGGTAAGTTTCATTAAATCGATTCAGCAAGCCCATTTGATACTGTTCAATAAGTATAAAGAACTATGTTGGGTTTGAAGGCAACTGCGTGGATAGCGCAAAGGCATGATGCCGCCTCAATGAAAGTCTGATGGACGTCTCGCTAAAAGCGACTTTCAGTGAATGCCCGTTTTGTTTTTGTAAGAAATTTTTGTGGCTGGCGCTGGCTCTGCTCAGGCGCCTGCAGGATAGATTTATGACAAATCTCAATGAAAAGCAGCGCATCACCTGTTTGCGCAATTTAAAGCTGCTCGATACTTCACCAAGCGAAAGCTTTGATCGCATCACACGGCTCGCGTCCGAACTTTTTCACCTTCCGATAGCCGCCGTCTCACTGACCGACTCCGATCGCCAATGGTTCAAATCAAAGGTTGGAGTCGAGCACAACGAGATTCCGCGGCATAAAGCTCCTTGCGCCGCCGTTGCCGAAACGAACGCTTTGTTAGTCGTCGAGGATATGAAGACCGATCCATTTTATTGTGACAGCCACCTAGCCGGCGCCGGGGTGCGGTTCTATGCCGGTGCGCCCTTGATTACGCGCGACGGTTTTGGCCTTGGGGCACTCTGCGTTCTAGGGGTCGAGCCTCGCCTTGTGACCACTGCCGAATGCGACGCACTCACCGATATGGCGTCGATGGTCATGGACCAGATTGAATTGCAGCGCGCCGTGGGCCGTATCGACGCCACCACCGGCCTTCCAAACCGTTTTCAGCTTCTCGACGATCTCGCAGGATTGAACGCACAGGCGAGCGGCAAGCCGCGCTTGATCAGCGTTGTCGATCTCGCCGAAAACTCTCAGATCGCCAATCTTGCACGAGTGCTCGGCGCTTCGCACTTCGACAACATTCTGCGTCGACTTGCCTCGATCATTGCGCGCCGTGTTGGAGAGGGGCGGGTCCTCTACCACGTTGGGCCAACGCAATTCGTCGTCATCGCGCCTGATGAAGCTGAGCTCGGCCCATACCAAGAATATGTCGTTTCCGAACTGCGACGCCTTGAGAGGCTGATCGACGTTGCTGCCCAGATGACGCCGTCAATCGGGATCCTTTGCTATGAACCGGAAGCAATGAGCCCAGAAAACGTCTTGCGGTCTCTGCAGAGCGCCGTGCATGAGGCGCGTGCGAGCCACAATGGTGTTGCGCTGTTTTCGGCAGCGGCCGACCTGCGCTATCAGCACAATTACCGGCTCCTGAAAGACTTTTCGGCCGCGTCAAAGGCCGACGATCAGCTATTCCTCGTGTTTCAGCCGCGGATGTCGCTGAACGACGACTCGGTTCAATCGGCTGAGGCGCTGTTGCGCTGGAAGCATCCGGAGTTCGGCCTGGTCTCGCCAGCAGACTTCGTGCCAATTGTCGAGACATCTTCTTATGTCAAGGAGATGACCGCATGGGTGATCGATGCCGCGCTGAAGAAGCTCGGTGAATGGAACGCGAGCGGCTTTCGTATGCGGCTCTCCATCAATATCTCCGCTGCCAATCTTTGCGAACCCGATTTCCTTGATCGGCTGGACGCCAAGCTCACGGCTTACAGCGTTTTGCCCTCGCAGATCGAATTCGAGTTGACGGAAACCGAGATGATGAAGGAAACCGGTTCAGCAATGGACCTTCTTCATAAGATCGCTGACCTTGGCATCGGCATCGCCATCGACGATTTCGGCACCGGATATAGCAGCCTCACCCGCATGCAAAAGCTGCCGGCCGATGTGATCAAGATCGATCGGTCCTTCATCGCTGACATGGCGGAGGGGAACAAAGAGCGCGTGCTGGTTCAGTCGATGATCAGTCTTTCCCACAGCCTCGGTTACCGCGTGGTGGCGGAAGGCGTGGAGTCGAAAGAAGTCGCCGATCTGCTTCAGGCGATGCGATGTGATGAGATACAGGGCTTTTGGCTGTCGCGTCCATTGCAAGGCGACATGCTGATCCGCTGGCTTTGCGAGCGTCACGCTCTTACGTTGGCCCAAATCGCCTGAAGTTCGTTTTTCCGCAATTGGTTAGCGCGTTTTGCTGCGCGCGCTAACGTCGCGTTGGTCGGTCGTTCTGATCATGGTGCGCACTTCAATTCGTTTCAGAGTAAGGCGCATCCGGCCAGTCTTTGCCTCATCACGCGGGCGATAAAACGCGTCTTTCGTCTTGCTGCGTCGTCGCGCTTGCCGTTTACTCGATCTTCGTCACAAGTGGATGCTGGCCGTTGATCAGGCTTTCAAGCTCGGCCTCATCCTTGATGCCGAACTCGAACCACTCAACCAGTTCTTTTGCTTTATGTTGGCTTTCGGTGCTGTTGAACTGATGGCCATGTGCATCGCACCAACGATGAAGAATGGCGGACAGAAGATTGAGATCCGCTTCTTCCAGCGGATCCTTCGGCCAGAACGTCGTGCCCATCGGTTCTCCTGCCTTCATGGCTGTGCGTGGAGCGTTATGCCTGCGGTCATCCGCCAATAGAACTATACATTATAATTATTCTAGATGTTGTTCACTCATACCTAAAAAGCCTTGCGCTACAAGCGCTAGGCGCCCGGCTAGCCGTATTTTCAGGCCGGAAATCCCGGGCTGCGATACGGTTCTCGACCATAGTGACCGCAGTGCAACATGAAGCTCCACATAGATGGCCTCACGGCGTCTCCTGATCTTCTTGTTGAACGCGTGACCAGCAGCATAACGCGTTGAAATGATGCAGCTTCGATTTGCTCTCAAAGATGTATTCGGGACCATCAAAAAAGCTTAAGTGCGTTTTTCAATGCAACTATCGCGGAAGTTTATGCAACTTATGGAAGTTGGCTGTGTCTCGCCGTTTTTGCGCCCCGATCTAGTTCGGCTGAAACTCGTGCGCGAGGAGGCCCATCATGATGTCGTCGTGCCAGGTATTACCGACACGCGCTGCTTCGCGTTCCCGGCCTTCGATCCGGAAGCCGCATTTCTGGTAGGCGCGAATAGCACGTTCGTTATAGCTCACGACCCGCAAAGCGATCCGGTGTAACTGAAGTTCTGTGAAAGCATAATGGAGGAGTAGGCGCATCGCCTCGGTTCCGAAGCCCTGGCTCAATCGCGACCGATCGTAAAGTCCGATCGCAAGAGACGCGCGTCGGTCGGGCAAATGGACCCTGTCAAGCCTGATGTCACCCAAGAGCCGACCCTTTGCTTCGACAATCCAGGCGTAGGGATTGTCTGAGATCTGCCGTGTCCAGGCCTCTGCCTTCTCTTGCGTCAGAGGCCGGACTTCACTTGGATCTACCCCGAACATCAGAGCAATTTCCGCATCGGTGCCGAGCATCAGGCGTTCTTGCGCATCACCGTCTTGCGGCTGCCTGAGACGGACGCTTTGTCCTGTCAGAACTGGTTTCGTTGGCTTGTTCATTCCGTTCTTTCGTGAGAGGCGGTCACCAGGTCTTTCCTCAATCCAATTTTCTCAAGCGCGATCGCAAGGTTAGGATCGAATTTCGTCGCGCGCCAGATTTCAACGTATCCGAGGTGCTGGTAAAGCCGGTACGCACGGGCGTTCGCGGCTGCAACTTCTATGTCCGCCGAGGGAAAACCGGCTGCGGCAAGTTCTCCTTCCAGGTAAAGCAGCAAAGCCCGGCCGACACCGCGGCATTCAAAGTGGGGAGAGACCCACAGATCACTGATCTTTCCATCATCATGTTCGCATGCGGCAATGCCTGCCGCTTCATGATCCACGGTGGCGACCTTAACGCGAGGCCCCATCGCTGCAATGAAGGAAATAAAAGGGTTATCAGCCATGATTTTTGCAGTGACCGAGGGCAAAACAAAAGGCTTAATGCCGTTTATCCAGGATGAAAGGCCAAGGTCTGCCAGCGTCTCGATCTCATCGCGGCGCGCGGGACGGATCTGAATGTCCGGAAACGATCTCAGCTCTGAATCTCCCATGTGCGCAGACGACTTCGCAAGCTCCCCGATAGTCCCTAAAGCTTGATCAGCCCGGCTTTGGTGCTTGTAAATCCGCAGCTCCGATAAAAGCCTTCGAGGTGAGGTTCATAATCAACATGAAGCCAAGACGCGCCACGTGATCTTGCAGTGACTATCGCTTCTTTGACAAGGGCAGTGCCCACGCCTTTTCTTTGCGAGGCGGGATGGACGCAAGGGTCGAGAATAAATGCATGCTGACCGCCATCCGTTGCAATGTTGATGAAGCCGATGAGATGGTCTTCTTCGAATGCACAGATATGGGCAAGGCTACGAGATAGGATATTGGCAAAGTCTATCGTCTCGCTCGTGGTCCACGCCGCTTTCCAGAGTGCGTCGAGCGCTTCTTTCTCTGGAAACGGATCGGTCTTAAGGCAGAGCCGTTGTTCGCAAGCGCCGCTCATCGCAGAATGCATCCGTCAGGCGCAGCGAGGGCCTCCGACAATCCATTGGGAAAGAGCGGTATCTCTTTGCTCGCGAGGTCTTGGAGCGTGAACCAGCCTGCCACTTCCTCGTGTCCGTCAATTTCGAAAAAAGTGATACGATCTTTTCGGTAGAGTTCTTCATTGTCGAGCTCGATTTTTGCGGCAAAGATCATTTCGTGACCAAGGGCTCCTTCATGCACAAAAATATTCTCAAAGAAATGCCAGGTCGAAGAGATCGTAATCGAGCATCCGAGCTCCTCCTTGAATTCACGGCGCAAGGCCTCCTCGCGGGTTTCACCGAACTCGGCGGAGCCACCGAGGGGCCGGACACCCTTGAGCGCTCCATCGCTGTCGTAAACTTCGGCGGCCAAAAGCTCCGGGCCGCGCCAGACGATACCGAGCACTTTTGCCTTGATGATATCCCGCGGTTTCCAGATCGCCATGCTCATCCCTTTCTGTTGAGAACGACAATCCCAATCGCTGCCGACACCCGACCTCATTCGAACCTTTTTACATCTCTTAACCTGACAATTACGCAACAGCGTCAGACTGTTGGCAAGATGCATGAGAAGGTCTAAGCAGTCGCCATGACAGACAATGTGATCAAGTTCCAACGCCGCCCACAGCCGAAACCGCCTCGGCAGACCCCGCCATGGCTGAAGCGGCTTTTAATCGTGCTAGGCATCATCGCTTTTTTTGTGGCGGCCTATTTCTATTTTTCGCTGACGGGTGGCGGCGCCCGACATGTCCCCGCCTAGGTCGTCTGATCTACAGGAACCATGTCGCGATCAACCCGGCCGTTGCTGAAAAGATGGCGAGCGTTGTCGTCCAACCGAGGAAGTTGGTCAGGCCACCGTTGACCTTGTCACCCATGATGCGGCGGTTGTTCGTCATCAACATAATCAGGAAAAGCAGCGGCGGTGTCGAAAATCCTTGCACGATACCTGACCAGACCAAGGCTTTCATCGGATTGAAGCCGAGGAAATTCAACGCGACGGCGGCGGCCGTGAAGGCGCCGATCGCCAGATAGAATTTCCTCGCGTCCCGCGGTCGGGCATTGAGGCTCGCCTTCCATCCAAACGCCTGGGCAAGATCGTAGGCTGCGCCCGTCGTCATCACGGGAACGGCCAGAAAGCCCACCCCGATGATGCCGAGCGCGAATAAAATTCCAGCTGCATCGCCCGCAATAGGACGGAGTGCTTCCGCCGCCTGGGCTGCCGTATCGATCGAGGTCTGACCATTGGCGTGGAGAGTTGCGGCTGTTGAAAGCATGATGCAGTACATGATGATGTTGGCGAACCCCATGCCAGCCAGTACATCGCGCTGCGTGCTACGCAATTCTTCCCGGCTTGCGCCCAGGCGGGACGACAGGGTTTTCTTCCCATCGGCGATCTGTTCCTCCACCTCCTGATTCGACTGCCAGGTATAGATGTAGGCGGAAAGGGATGTGCCGACCATGGCGACCACGATCGATAGAAACTCTGGTGAGAAAGCAATGTGCGGGATGAATGTGCCCATAAGAATGGCAGTCAAATCAGGCTTTGCAAGCACCGCAGCCCCGATATAGGCCAGAAGCGCTAGCGCCAGCCAACGCAGCACTTTGCTAATTGTTCTATAAGAGGCCAGACATTGTACCGCGAACACTATGAGCGCAATGCCGGTGACGAGCAGGGCATTCGGCGCAGGGACGAAGAGCCCGAGCGCGGCCGCCATGCCGCCGAGATCGGCTGCGGCCTCAATCGTGTTTCCAATGACGACGCCGACAAGGACCGACCATAGCAACCAGCGCGGATAAAAGTCCCTGATGACATGGAAGAGCCCACGTCCGGAAACCTGACCCAACTTCGAGGATAGATAAACCACCGTATACATCATCGGCAGCATGACGGGAGCCAGCCACAGGGCCGCAGTTCCGAACCGTGCGCCAGCGCTGGCATAAGTGCCGATGGCAGACGGGTCATCATCCGCTGCTCCGGTCACGATACCTCTCACAAGAGTTCGCCCTAGTCGCCTCAACTTGATGCGAGAGGTCGATCCTTTGCTCCGATCTGAAGTCTCTTCCACTATCATCATCCCGTCGATGGCTGTCCGTTTCGCTATCAGCGCAATTGTGCTGCTTGCGGCGCCGGACGATGCGAGGCCAAACGCAGTGCGAACTTCACATGACTTTCGAAGTTCCCGCCGCGATCGAGCTGCTACCAGAGGTCGGCAATCTGACCGAAGAATTGCTCGTATGGATAATGGAACCTGTCTTTGCCCGCTTCCGTTGGAAAGATGAGGAAAGGATCTGGGTGTCCGGTGTTTCTATTCTTTTTCGGTACGAACGAGTGGGGTTATGAACGGCGTGTCATCGAGAAAACGTTTAAGGATAAAGGGATGAGATAAACACACCCCGCGTTTCTTACACCGTCCGCTGCGATGCGGTTTGTCAGACTTTGCCGCAAGACGGCAATCGTCCCGTCAGCCGATCATAGTGTAACTCTGAGACAGATAGTCCGAAACCGCGCAACGTGATCAGGAGGACATTGATGCAAGCGACTTATCATATCGCCGTTATGTTTGGCGTAGTGACCCTTGCGTGCTGGCTTGCTGCAGGTCTGACGGCCTTGGTTGGCACGAGCCGTAATCTTGCCCGCTACGAGGAAACAACGGGGAAGGTTGCGTTGTGTCTGAATTGCCTTGGTATGGTTTCCGCCGTTGGACTTGCCGCGACCATGATGGTGGCGACCTTCACATGAGCATCTCGCAAGTGGACCTCGTCCCGGCGAACGGGGGATGCTTCAACAAAAGTGTCGCGATACAGCAAATCCCAAGCGGGTAGCCTCTTACCCGCCATACTGGTTCAAAGGTGATCCGGGGAGCGACCATCGGTACCGGGAATATTGGTTATTCACCGCGCGCCTGAAAAATAGCTCCCCGGGATCGTCGGCAACCCGCTGGCGTCAACGTCTCACCCTCAGGCGAGGTTCGTTTTGAACCAGTTGACGACGGTGTCGATGATCGGCTTTTGGTGCCAGGGGGCTCCGCCATGCCCAGCGCCTTCCACGAGAACATAATCCGGCTTGCGACCGGCTGTGCTTAAGGCCTCATAGAGCTGTTTGCTCTGGATTGGCGACACAAGCGTATCGGCGGTGCCATGCATGATCAGGAATGGTGGATGCTTCCCGTCAATATGACCCATCGGGCTTGCTGCACGTGCTTTTTCCGGATCGGAAGCAATCGATGCACCCGGAAAATTATCGAATGCAGGGCCATTGACCAAGAGCGCTTCTGTGACAGAGGGGGATTGATGGATCTGTTGGCTTTCCGTCGAGAAGCCTTCGCCGATGTTGAGCAGGTTCGAGATGCCGAAGATCGTCGCAGCAGCTTGCACGCTTGAAGTCTGATCAAGATAATCGCCTTGATCATAGGCTTTTTCACCATGGGTGAGGCCGACCATCTGAGCAAGATAACCACCGGCCGAGTCACCGAGAGCGCCGATTCGGTTCAGATCGATTCCATAGGCCGCCGCATGTGCTCTCAGGAAGCGAATGGCAGATTTTCCGTCCTCTACAAGGCCAGGATAGGTATCGGGCACGGTGCGATATTCTGCGGATGCGACGACAAAACCGCCCTTTGCCAATGCAAAGCGCATTTGAAGGAATTGTTCATGGTTAGCGGAAACGAAACCGCCGCCTGGAAAGTAGACAATTGCGGGTTTAAGACCGTCGTCGCGCGGGACCATCAATGACATATGCAGTCGTCTGATCGCAAGCGATGCGCGCATCAAATGGACTTGGGCGTACACAATTCCGGAAATGAAATCGATCTGGCTCTCAATTTCGTCGACGCGGATCAGTTTTGCGCCATGAGCGTATCCGGGCAGTTCTTTGCCTCTTTTCGTGGCTTCTTCAAATACATTGCTCATAGAACAAGATCTCCCTTTCAAAACGAACTTAACATGATGTCTTTCAGCGCCGAGAGCGCATGCGCGACACAAGCGGATACGTAGCGCCTTCATAAACAGATCTCTCCGCCGCGAGTTGCGTGTACCCCTCTGGGCAGGATCAACGCTTGATAAGGTTAGTCATTTTGTCATTGGCGGCGCCGAGTTCAAGGAATGTCAATTTGGTAAACGGCGATCACCCATTGTCGCGGACAGGGCTCGCATTGTTAAAGACACGCATATGGGAGACCGTGCGTAGGAATCTGCGCCGGTGTGTTCGAAACGAAAAAACGCCCCCGTTTAAAGACAGGAGCGTTCAGGGGCTGACAGACTTTAGCCGCGCGAGGCAGAATTATTTTGTCGTGCAGTTCTGCTGGGGCTCAACGCCGGCGCTGCTGTTGTTCGTCACCGATCCGCTTGTCGCCGAATGGCAATCGCTTGAGTTCTGGTTCATGTTACCGCCCGAGCTATTGTTAAGGCCTCCGCCAGATGTCCCTGACGATCCGGATGTGCCGGAGCCGTTAGCGCCGCTGCCGGTCGCGCCTGTCCCTGTTGAGCCGGCCGCACCGCCAGTGGCGCCAGAACTTGTTCCGCCGCTTGTGCCGGAGCTAGTGCCCGCTGAACCAGAGCCGCCAGCGCCGCCACCGCCACTACCGCCAGCCGATTGTGCGAAAGCAGATGTGGCAAGTCCGAGCGACAAGACGGCCGCCAATGTTGTTTTGATAAGCATGAGGTTTCCTCCGTTATGGCCAAACGCCATGTGCATTCGGTAAAGGGCCAACGGTAAGTATGAGCAGAGGTTCCCTGAAAAGATTGTATCGAGATCGTGAGCCTTTTAACGGCTGGCTCAAGTGCGGCCGGATTAACCTCGACAGCCAGGAGCCGACAAGATGCCGGCGACAATCGCATTGGCGATAGCAAGAGCGAGTTGACGCTGAGCTGGTCGGCGGCAAGCCCATCCAACGGGGCCAGGTGCATTCGAAGCGCACCCGATGGCGCTTGTTTTCGCTAAGCAAGGAGATCGGCAAGGAGCGGGCTTTTCCGGCAATCCTCGATATTGGTGTAGTAGATTCCTTGCCAGCCGAATTCCTCTGCAGTTCTAACCACCGAGAGGCTGTCGTCGATGATGATCGGCTGCTTTATTTGCGGGCCGATGATGTCCATTACGCGGCTGTAGAAGAGTGGATCGGGCTTCAAAACACCCAGTCTTGCCGCATAGAAAATATCGTCGAAGAGGTTTTCGAGGCCAAGCTTATTCCAGAGGTAAAAGGCACGCATGTGTTCCTGATTGGTGGCGACGTAAAGTCTGACATCCTTATGATGGCGCAACCGCCGCACCAGATCGAGCAGCTGATAATTCAAATGGCTGTCCCGATTGATCCAATAGCTCGCGACGGTCAGAGGCGAGCCACGATATCCGACGTCAGGCAGTACTTCTTCCAGCGCCTCCAAAAGCGCCTTCCGTCCAGTCAGGACCTCCTTTTCGAAGACGCCTCTGATGAAAGTCTGTGTGAAGACTTCGGAGTCGATACCTAGATCAGCTTTTATGTGCTGGTCCCAGCGTCTTCTTCGCTCCGTCTGGCCGGTATATCCATGAATGAGAACGCCATCGACGTCGAACAGGATCGATTGCACATCCATCTCCATTTCTAGGCGCAAGACAGACCCGAAGGGGATCAACCACGCGCACTTCTAGACCATGACACCTCAACTCGAAATCCGACTCTCGGGCAGAGGTTGCAGGACGTGTCAATTTGACTGTTTGGAGGCGAATTTCCACTCAAACTTTTGCAGCGGGTGGAAACTTGTGAATTCTTTGGCGAGTTTCTTGGGTCGGGCTCGAGATCGCCTCTTTCTTCCTCTCGTCCTCATAGAAACGGACCTGACGCTTGCCGCCATTTTTGCCTTCGTAAAGGGCAATGTCGGCCTTGCGAAGAAGGGTCAGCGGGTCTGTGCCGTCTTCCGGGGCAAGGGCGACGCCGATCGTAATGCTGACCATGATCGGAATGACGTCCTTGATAAGGATCGGATGCTCGACAGCACTGATGATAGCATGTGCTATCGTGGCAATTTCGGCCCTGTCGCTGCTGCCGCCAAGGATGAGGGCAAATTCGTCCCCGCCAATGCGCGCCAGGCAATCGTCCTGATCGATGGTTTGGCGAATTCTGCGCGCAATAACACGAAGCACTTCATCGCCGGCATCGTGACCATAGCGGTCATTGATCGGCTTGAACCCGTCAAGATCAAGATAGGCCACGGCGAAGCCCGGCCCATAGGAAAGGCGTTTACGTGTCTTGGCGTCGAGACGCTCGAACAGCAGAAGACGGTTGGGCAGCCCGGTCAGAGGGTCGTGCTTTGCCTGGGCTTCGCTTTCAGCAATCATCCGTGCCGTCGAGCGCGCCTGTCGCAATATTGCTGCGCTCAGCAGCGCAAAGGTAAATCCGATGAAAACCCAAACCGGTACTGAAGTCTGAAGCAAGGCGTCCCCTGGGCGCACGCCGTCCCAGGTGAGAAATCCGATTGCGTCGTCATGCGGGGAGGTTAGCTCGACGAAAGGTGCGTCCTGAGGTTTCAGGAACACCAATTTGAGATCCGAAAGCAGATAGACGTCGCAAATCTCGCGCAGCATCGCTTCGTCAATGATATTCACGAATACCAGTAGGTCAGGATCCTGAGCAGGTTGGGCATCCGGCGTCGAAACTTGAATAGGCGCGATCGCTACGATTGCGGGCTTTCCATCCGCGGCGATCAGTCCTGAGACTGCTCCGTGCCCTGCAGCCCGTGCTTTGGCGAGCAATTCTTTTAGACCGCTTCCGAGAACTTTTCCCGCCTCATGGTCAGAACGGTTACCCTCAATCATCGAATAGATGGTCGAGCCATCAGCAGCTATGACAAAGGTCATGTCGAAACTGAAATTTTGAAATATCGGTCTACCGATCTCTTCATCGATCCAGGCCAGATCACGACTGTCCGTATGATCGACGGCCTGGTTCCAGCTGCTGTAATCGACGACTGCCTTTTCGATCTGCTTCTTGCGCAGCGTTAGTGCCCCGCCAGCGAGCTTGATTTGCGAGGATTGGGCGATCGAGGTTTGATAATCCGCTACAAGGACTAGCGTCGCCAGTAGGCTGCACAGCAACACGGCGACGGCCACGGCAAGAGGCACCGTCACCTTCGTAATAAGCTCGTGATAAGCTTCCTGCGTGTTGTTTATCGTGCGGGTGTCCATGCGGGCAGTATTTGCATCGTTTCTAAAGGAATGATGAAGCGATTGAGGAGAATTAACAGTGAAATAGCGAATTGGTGCGCGGCGTTTGAAAGAGTACAAACTTTAAGCCACCGATTGCAATTTATTCGTTAACGCAACCGTTTTGTCTTCGCTCTTGTCTTTTGAAATGTCGGCGTCGCGAAGTCGCCTATCCTCGGTGATCGAAGGATGGAATTGAAGCTTTTACGCTGATAACGCACATGTGATCACGGCGACTGAAATCTTGGATTTCGCAACCTAAATCCTGATGGCAAAAATGTGGACGTTTTGCGTTTCTACGGTAAATTTGTGATTCCTGGCCTCGAAAGGAAATCGCATGCGTCGCTTTAGCTGTGTCGTTGTGGCTTTTCTCAGCATATCCACTTGTGCATTTGCAACGTCTTTGACCGCGCCAGGTGACATCAGGCAGGCGGTTTCCAGCAATGGTGCGGTTGCTACCATCGATATGCTGAAGAAAAATGACAGCTGGAAGAGGCTTGTCGAAGAAATCCAGGATGGAAAGACCGCTTGGTTGAAAGTCGTGCCATTGCTGCGGCCTGCGGCTGACGAAGCTGCCGCGGATGATCTCGACAAGGCCGTCGGCCAGGCCATCAAGCGCAACCCGTCGACGGTCCTCAGGATGATCGGGCAGGGTGTCAGCGCGGAGAATATCTGCAAGGAACCCTTGGAGAAGACAGCCGCGAGTTACCAGTTTAGAGCGGAAACGGAAAAGGCCGTTCGCCGGGTACGAGATCACTCCTTGAAGGAGCAAAGAGAAAAATGCCTGCGGGAGCTCTATCTTGGCCGCGGCAACATGCACGCCGCCGCCGAATGATGATATAAAGCCGGCATCATCTATGTCGGCTTTATCCTGTAGTCCACGATCTCGGTGCGCCGTCTTAGCCTTTTGAGCCGCTCCGCAATTGAGCGCCGGTCAACTCTCCGCCCACATCGGCGTGCGCGGCATCGGTAAACGGAGTACCAATCCACCTGTCATATTCGCGTTCCGAAGTTCCATACGAATCTCCGGCGATCTTCTCAAGGATCGTCCTGTCTAGAATGCGGACGAGGCCTCGCGTGGACTTGATGGCATGCATTCCTTCGAGAATGTGAAGCTGGCCGGTAACGCCGGCGCGACGAACTCCGAGCATGATGGCAAGGAACTCATGCGTGAGCGGCATGTCATCGTTTTCAATCCGATCATGGCACATCAAAAGCCAGCGTGCCAAGCGCTGGTGCATCGTATATTGGGCATTGGCAAGGACGGATTGGGCAAGTTGCACGTCGCAGACATGGGCGTACCGCAAGAACAGATCTTGCGGTAAAACCCCATCTGCAATTCCCTGCATGAGATGGTCCGCTGGTATGAAGATGCCGTGGCCTTCTACCTGCATGAAAATATCAACAGGGGTTTTGTCGACGTGCAGGACGACGGTATATCCCGTCATCCCTTCACGCCCGACATGGCCGACCTCCACCGACGCGCCGCCTGGGTTTGTTGCGACCTTAGAGGCAAGGCCGCTTTCCAGGAAGCAAACGCGCGTGATGGTCTGCATCGATTTGACGGTATAGGTTCGTACCGGCAGTTCCGTTCGCTTCATCTGCGGTTGGAGATAGGCAAAGGCATCTGGATCAAGTGCCTGGAGAAGCCGATTGCGAACATCGCCTTGCTTTATCGAAATCATCGCTCGTCTTTCCTTGGTACTGAACGTAGATATCTGACCATAAATAGTGCATCGAAGGCGGGAGACCAGCATCCCCACCGGCGCGCCCTTTTTTCAAACGTCATGCCGGCGAAAAAATGCTGGCGATCCAGTCGATGAAGACGCGAACCCGCGGCGATAGCTGACGATTTTGAGGATAAAGTACCGATAGCGGGGTGGGTGACGGCGGATAGTCTGCAAGGACTTCCACGAGGTTTCCTGCATCGACTTCGGATTGCAGACGATAGCGTGGGGCCTGGATCAGCCCATAACCGAGTTTGGCAAGATCCGTCATCGTATCGGAATTATTGACTGTTAGCCGACATGGCAGACTGACATAGCGAAGCACGCCATCTACGGTGAATTCGAGCGGGATGATCTGGCCCGTGCGAGACGAGATAAAGCCCACGGCTTTATGATCCGAGAGCTCGTCAGGTGATGCCGGGTTGCCGTGCTTTGCAATATAGGCGGGGCTTGCGCACGTCATTTCGCTCAAGCTTCCCAGCCGTCGCGTGATCAGACCGCTATCGGCAATCTCACCGGCGCGGATGACGCAGTCGACGCCCTCTCGGATGAGATCGACCATCCTGTCTCCCTGGCCAATCTGCAGTTCAAGAAGCGGATAGCGGTCCAGAAACGACTGGAGGTGCGGCAGCAGAAATGTTCGGGTCAAGAGGCTATGGGCATCGATGCGCAGCAGGCCACGCGGCTGGGCGTCCCGGAAAATGTTTTCCGCTTCATCGATATCGGCGAGAATTGACAGGCAGCGTTCGTAAAAAGCCCGACCGTCCAGCGTGGTCGTGACATGCCGCGTCGTTCGATCGAGGAGGCGTACGCCTAGATCGGCCTCCAACTCTTTGATCGACTGAGTGACCGTGGAGCGCGCGAGATCGAAATCAGCGGCGGCACCTGAAAAGCTGCCCCTTTCGACGATACGAGTGAACAGTTGCATTCGCTCAAGACGATCCATAATCGATTGTTCATCACAAGCGAATTCTGAAGTCAATTCATATGTCATTGTTCTCATTCCGATCGAGGCGTAGTTTGTGTCCATCACGAAAGGAGCAGAGCTATGGGCATTCAAGAACAGCGGGTCGCCATTGTCACAGGCGCATCAAAGGGTATCGGCCGGGCGATTGCCCAGCGTCTCGCAACTGATGGCATTGCGGTCGTCGTCAATTACGCCTCAAGCGCCAAAGCAGCCGAAGAACTTGTGGCAAAGATCGCTGACGATGGCGGGAAAGCCATCGCGGTTCAGGCCGATGTGGGTGCTAAAGATGCATATCGGATCCTGTTCGATGCGGCTGAAAAGTCCTTTGGCGCAAGTGATATTCTCGTCAACAATGCGGCAACGATGAGCCTTTCACCGATTGCCGACGTCGACGATGAGAGTTTCGAACGACAGATCGCTTTGAACCTGACCGGCACGTTCCGGGGGATGCGTGAAGCGGCGCGGCGGCTGCGCGATGGCGGACGGATCATCAACCTGTCATCCAGCGTGGTGGGTGTCTATGGTCAACGCTATGGGGCTTATGCGGCCACGAAGGCCGGCGTCGAAGCCTTGACGCACGTTGCGTCCAAGGAACTTGGGAGCCGCCACATCACAGTCAATGCCGTCGCTCCTGGGCCCGTCGAAACCGAACTCTTCATGGACGGCAAGTCGGAAGCCCTGGTCAACACGATTATCGGCAACATTCCACTTGGTCGTCTTGGTCAGCCGGACGATATCGCGGCGGTGGTTTCCTTCCTGGCAAGCCGCGAAGGCGGTTGGGTCAACGGCCAGGTGCTACGCGCCAATGGCGGCATGATCTGAACCAGTGATCAAACAGGAGTCAATCTCATGCCATTCATCAATATCAAGACGCCCGAGGGCGCACTCAGCCGTGCTCAAAAGCAGGAAATCATGCATCGGGCAACAAATCTTCTGGTCGAATATTTTTCCGAAGCTGCAAGACCGCACACGATGGTTTTGATCGAGGAAGTGAAAGATGGCGGCTATGGCCGTGCCGATGAAATCTTCATGGTGCCGCAGGCCTATCGGGCCAAGGAGTAGCGTGCGATCTTCAAGATACGTCGTAAAAAAGGGGAGGTGGGCGCGAACCCACCTCCTTGTTCATTCTGCAGAATTCCCAAAAGCGTCAGTAGCAGACGCGGGTGCGATACATATCGCCCCAGGCGTTCTGATGCCATTCGGTATGGCAAGCGGGATAGACCCGTTCATAAACGGGCGGATAGGCAACGGGTCCGGCATAGACGGGGCCACCATATACGGGCGCTGCGTAAACCGGATGGGACGTTGCGCCAGCAATCAAGGCGCCGCCCACCACTGCGCCGGCAATACCGGCCGCGAGGCCTCGGCCAAAATTATTATGTGCTTCAGCCTGGGAAGCGGTGGCAATTGTGGTTCCCGCAATTGTCAAGGCGACCAGACCGGTGGTGATAAATTTACGGGTTGTGGTCCACATGGTCTTCATCCTTTTCGCTCGCAACGGCAATATGTACCGTCGTTGAGTACGATGAGACTGTAGGACTTTCATCCTTACCGCTGCATATCCATTGGATTAAACAATCGTAAGGGGCGAAACATGGGTAGATCAACCGATGTATGATGGGTTGGAACCCGTTATGGAGCCAGCGGCTGGCCGATATCTTTCTTGATGCCGTCCAGCCAAGCGATCGCCTTGTCGCGCGGCATGGCGCCTGAAAAATAGAAGCCTTGCATGAGCTTGCAGCCAAGCTGCTGCATGGTCCAAAAGTCGCTTTCGGTTTCCACACCCTCGACGACGACATCGAAACCGTACGCCTCTGAGACCCGCAACACAGCATCAATGAGCGAACGATTGGTCGAAGTAAGTGTCGTGCCGGTCACCAAGGATTTGTCTATCTTCACCCTGCTGGCTGGAATTTGCTGCAGCGAGCCGAGCGAGGAGTAGCCAATCCCGAAATCATCGATCGCGAGCCGCACGCCGCTGCTGGCGAGGCGAGTGAGCTTATGCTGGATAAGCCTTGGATTGATCGCCCCTTCCTCGGTGATTTCCAGAACGATCGCGGAGGGGGAGACGCCCATGCGCTCCAGCTTTGCCAGAAGAAGTTCGTCCACGGCGATCTGCGCAAGCTCGC
Organism: Oryzifoliimicrobium ureilyticum; assembly: GCF_037199735.1. NCBI lineage: Bacteria > Pseudomonadati > Pseudomonadota > Alphaproteobacteria > Hyphomicrobiales > Rhizobiaceae > Oryzifoliimicrobium > Oryzifoliimicrobium ureilyticum. The sequence goes on from NZ_JBBBVQ010000004.1 coordinate 287,006, forward strand.
GCGGCGAGACATTGAAGGCGATTTTGATATTACCCCTGCCGATCGATTTCAGCGACAGGGCCATGATGGCGGCCTCGCGCGCAATGAACCTAAACAGTGGCTCGGAAAGGCCCGTGATCGCGGCGGTATCGATGATCGTCGACGGCGTGATCCAACCATGCTGCGCATGCTTCCAACGCAGCAGGGCCTCGAACGTATCCACCCTTTTTCCGTCATCGGCCATAACCGGCTGAAACCAGATCTCCAGCGTTTCCTTCGAGAGAGCCTGCGCCAGATCGCGTTCCACATCGCGCGAGATCTGCGCCTCCATGCGCAAGGCATCGTCGAAGATGCGAAAGCGATTTCGGCCTTCCTTCTTGGCAGCATAAAGGGCGGCATCCGCATAAATCATCAGCTCGTCCATATCGCTGATCTTGCCGATATAGATACCAACGCTGGCGCCGACGCGGCCGGCATCGAGTTTCGAGAAAGGAATCGAGATCGCCGTGATGAGCCGCGTGGCCAGGATCTCAGCTTCCTGATGACTGGGAAGCGTGCCAAGGTATATGGCGTATTCATCGCCGCCAAGGCGTGCAACGGTCGCGTCCTTGTCCATGACTTCCGTCAAGCGGCGCGCGACCTCGACGAGCACCCGGTCACCGGTCTTGTGCCCATAAGCATCGTTGACGGATTTGAAGCCATCGAGATCGAACAGCATCAGGCAGCCTTCCTTGCCGCCTTCGGCCGCACGTTCAAGCGCCTCTGCAAATCCGCTTCTGTTTAAAAGCCCGGTCAACTGATCGTGCACGGCCCTTTGCTGCATCTGTTCGGCTACCAGCCTTTGCTGTTCATTGGCGACTTCCAGCGAGCGTGACAGCGCTGTGGCTTCGTTTTTCAGGCGGCTGTCATTGATGACAAGTTTTTCGCTGAGCCGCGAACTGCGGATAAGGGCTGCGAGATAAAGAAGGACCGTCAGCGCCAGGATCATCCTGTCGAAGCCGCCGGCAGCGATAAGGCAAATAGCGACGGAGAGGAGGCTGGGTGTGATGAAGAAGATCGGGATGCGCGCATAGGCGAAACCATGCGTGACGGCGCCAGCCGTAATGCCGCAGACAACTGTCAGGTAAAACAGGGTTTGCGGCGACGTGTACCAATTGCAAAGTACGGGAATAAAAGCCCAGACCATTCCGGATAAAAACGCAAAGAGGGTATGAAGCAGCAGGTGATGCTGGACGGAAAGCGGATAAAGCTTTCCAAATGCACTTCCCCGTTTGTTCTCTTGGCGGATCGGCAGGCGGCACAGGATGATGCGCATCGCGTTGACAATCGAGGAGATCGTGAACCAGATGGCCCCAAGCGTCGTTTCACCGGCATGATGTGCGACAAGCAACGACGCGACGCCTAAAAGGATATTGACCGGAATGGAAATAGCCACCGTCTTGCGGACCGCAAGCAGCTGGTCCGTTACGATGGCGTACCGCAATTTTTTCTGAGTCATGATCGCGCCTGGATGATGCCGAATAAAAGCATACCGGCAAGACATGTATAGAGTTTTAAGTATATGTTTTATAGAGGGCTGTCACAGCGCACGACCGCGTAACCGCCAGGCTTTGCGCAGTTTTGCAAAGTTTCTTCTCGTCCCTCTGATCTGGCACGGTTTTATGTCCGTAATAGTAAGCTTTAGGGGACAGACTTGGTCAATCGCAATCCGGACATCACGGCCTATATCGGCGCCGACTATAAGCCATACAAGCCTGAAACCTTCAGAGGGTTCTTTGTGACCTTCGCAGGAGGCGATACGGAGCGAAAAACTGAGCATTTTGCCGCTCTTGAAGATGCTGTTGGTTTTGCCGAGACCATCGCCGGCGTTGTGTTCGAGATGGCAAGCCTCAAGCAATACCGGTTCGATAGCAGTAGCAAATGAAGGTGCCTACACCCTCTGCCTTTGGACAGTTTATTTAATTATTCTCTAATATTCGCGCATTATCCTCGCGCCAAGTCGATTTAGCTGCGAGTGGTTGAACAACGAGACGGTCGCAGCGTTAAATTAGCAGTCCTTAAGGGAATCTCAGATGTCAGCCGTCGAAGAAGAACCCAACGTCGTTGCTTTCATTGATGCCGATTTCAGGAGCGACATGCCCGAAACGATCCGAGGCTTTACTGTTACGGTCGTTGGAAGCGAGAAGGATCTGAAAACGCAGACTTTTTCGACACTCGAAAAGGCAAGAGACTATGCCGCTGACGTTGCCGACACGACGCATGATTTGCCGAGCGTGGAACGCTATCGCAGCGAACTTTATCGGCGTTCCAATAGCAATCATTGAAAAGCGCTCGGTGTGGGTCAATTTGTGCCAGTGACCGGTTCAATGGCGCAGCTACCCGACTGGGTCATTCTCCGATCGACCGTTCTCTGCTGAATAAAGTAAGTTTTGTGCGACCTGAGAGATAGGTGACAAATCGTACCGGAGACATGGGTTACACTTTCCGACTTTATCGGGAGGTGTAGATGCCGTGGAGAGAGACTTCGGTCATGGATGAGCGTCTTCGA